>CALBLZ010000256.1 GCA_937895715.1 uncultured Candidatus Berkelbacteria bacterium | reverse complement strand
TCGAACAATCAAGCGTATGCTGAGGCCATACAGCGGCTATTCACAACCTCATTCTTGCGGATTTACACCACTACCGACGTTGTTGGTGTAGAGCTAGGGGGCACCCTTAAAAACATTGTCGCCCTGGCTGCCGGAATTAGTGATGGAGTAGGGTACGGCGACAATGCTCGCGCAGCCCTAATTACCCGAGGATTCCGTGAGATGCTCCGGCTCGCCAAAGCAGAGGGCGCTCAAGAACAGACGCTGATTGGACTCTCCGGTATCGGCGACCTAATCCTTACCTGCACGAGCCGCAAAAGCCGCAATTACTCAGCTGGCATAGCAATTGGTAGAGCTGACAGTATAGATGCTAAAGCCGCTACCATTGAGGGACTAACCAACGCACAGCTCGTACTAGAGCTAAGCGAAAGGAACAACCTCGACCTATTCCTTTTCGCACAAATTGCCCGCGTAGTTTCAGGTGAATGCACACCGCATGACGCTCTAGCTGAATTTATGAGTCGGCCGCTGCGGGCAGAGGATTAAGCCAGGGTTGTCAGAGTACCTTTTTTGTTTTTAAAACTCACAGTGAGCGTCACACACTTCGCTTGACTACGTGTGTAATACCATGTACTGTGTATTACAAGGAACTAAGCAGAACAATGCAAGAGCCACTCTCCGACTACGCAATTCGTACCACCACCCAGATGCGTAAGGGTACGCTAGAATTTTGCATACTCCTCATCATTGCGTCAGGAGAAGTATACTCTGGTGACATCATTCAACGTCTCCGCAGCGCAGATCAACTTGTCGTTGAAGGCACCCTCTACCCTCTTCTCTCACGTCTCCGGCGCGATGGCCTCCTCACCTACCGATGGGAAGAGTCCCAAACAGGGCCTCCTCGTAAGTACTACTGCCTCACCACTCAGGGCTCTGAGGCACTGGAACTACTCAAGCAAGGTTGGAACTCAGTTAATCAATCAATAACACAGCTAACTAACGGCAATGCATAAAGCAACCATCGTCACCTTGAGTGGGATTGCCTTCTACCTCGAAGAGGGAGCATTTACCCTTCTCGAGAACTATCTCACTTCAGTTGGAAAGCACTTTTCTGGGTCTCCAGATAAACAGGAGATAATCAGCGATATCGAAAACCGCTTTGCCGAGTATTTTGCTGACTTTATCAAAAGCCCTACTCAAGCTATCACCCGCGCTCAAGTACAAGTAGTCATTGAGAAGGTTGGAGCAGTAGAAGATTTTGACGATGCGGACAGTAAAGGGGCAAAGGGTAGCCGCACTTCTGCGGGTAGTAACGAGGAGCAAGAAAAGCGACTCTACCGCGATACCGACACCCAAGTTGTTGCCGGTGTTTGTTCTGGTTTAGGGGCATACTTTGAACTCGATCCGGTACTCTTTCGACTTATCTTTGGTCTTCTCGCCTTCGTCGGGGGATCGGGATTTATTATTTACTTTGTATTCTGGGTGGCTGTCCCCGAAGCTAAAACCGCAGACGATCGTCTACGAATGAAGGGAAAGCCCACCACGCTAAGCTCCATTGCAGATCAATTGCGCACGAGTGTACAAAAGGAGGATACAAAAAATTTTCTGAATAGATTTGGCGCTGTCGTACGCCAGGTCTGGAACGAGCTGGGCAAAATACTAGGCTTTGTTCTCGTATTCGCTGCATCGATTGGCCTTGCCGCGTTAGCAATTGGGACTGCCCTATCAATCATCAGTCCCGATTATCGACCAATCTTAGAAGAGAGCATTATCGCACCGCTCGGCGCCACCGAGTTTGCTTTGCTCGCGCTGGGAGTCCTACTTATTGCCGCGCTGCCACTCATTGGGGTCTTAATGATTGGCAATGGCTTGATTAAGCAGCGTCCTAGTAATCCGTATAGCTGGATTAGTCTGACGGTGCTCTGGTTTATCGCAGCCACCTGTACTGCAGCCTACGGTAGCGTTCGCCTTCCCGAGGTGCGGGCTGCAATCAACCGGATTGAAACATCTCGCGATTTCACTGTTTCTAGCGATGGACTATCTGCGCTTACATTAACCGACACAATTCATCTAACAGTCGTGCCTTCTGAAACCACTCGACTCGAACTCCGGGGCCTAGACCGTAACCTCGATCGGGTGCGCGTTACGCAGGAAGGAAGTGTTCTCAAGATCAGTCGTACGGGTGGTGGATGGTGCTTTGTGTGGTGTTGGCAAACGATTCAAGGTACGCTCTACACCCCAAGTGTAATCAGTAAAGTGAGCGCCGATACGCGCAGTGCCGCAACACTTGAGACAGGCACAGGGGCAAAGATACTCACTGTTTCTACCGAAGACGCTGCACGCGTAACCTTGCAAGGCACATTTACTTTCCTTGATTTAAAGTCTGGGGATGCGAGCGCAATTACAGCAACAAATACCACAAGCGAGGCTGCAAAGGTGCGCGCCCAAGATGCTAGTCACATTAGCATTGGCGCTGTAACTGATGAGCTCACAGGAGGATCAGAGGACGCAGCAAGTATTGTATACACCAGTGCCGGCACGCTTTCAGTCGACCGCCAAGACGCAGCAAGTATTCGAAAGCGCTAAACAAGAAAGAAGGTGCCTGGCAAACGCCCGACACCTTCTCGTTGTTGCCGCGCCTAGGTCTTTCGACTCAAGCACAGTAAGACAGCGATACCCCGAACTCCTGCCATGGTTTCAACTTTCCAGCCCTTAGGCAGAGTCGCCACTACTTCATCGTAGGTATGTGGGTAGACCGGCACCATGCTCGCCGTAATCTGCTCAGGCGTCAGCGCCTCGAAGGACATGATTACCCCTCTTCGGCAGGTCTCATAGAGTCTGTAGAGCAGTTCTTTGAGATCTTCTGAGTCAAGATAGCCCGACATCGAGAGGGCAACGGCCCAATCAATGCCACCGACCAGTTTGAGTTCCTCAACCGCCCGGATAGCGTTGCAGTGATAGGCCTCAGAGTAATACCCCTTAGCTAAGCTGTGTGCGATCATGTCTAAGGAGACATCGTTGGCAATTCGCAGGCCTCTGTGACCCGCCTTTACCAACATCTCCCCTGCCAGACCGGCACCACATCCCATATCGAACACGGTCTCCGTGGGTCGTATTGCCTGCCTTGCCGCTTTGCAGAAGAAGTCGGGCAGGGGGTTGCCAGGATTCTTTTGATCCTCGTACGCCTGAGCGTTTCGGTAGTAGTGCGCAACTCCAAGTGGAATGCGCGGGTCACTTGGTGAAACAATCTTCATCATAGCCATCGTGCTGGAGACACTATCAGGTTTGAGTGAAAATTTCAACGCTTCACCCCCCTGCTGCCAGAGACTGCCCTAGGAAGCAAAAGAAAAAGCACTAGATTAACTAGTGCTTTTTCTTCTGGTGGACCAATACTTCGTGTCCAGTCAGGCACTTCCTGAATAGGACACTCGTGACTTTGGCGCATTGCGCCAAAGTAGGAGATTCGAACTCCACAATACTCCTCACCACACCTGGGCATACAAAGAAAAAGAACCAGATTTCTCTGGTTCTTTTTCTTTGGTGGACCCTAGGAGATTCGAACTCCTGACCTCCTCGGTGCAAACGAGGCGCTCTACCAACTGAGCTAAGGGCCCGAAATGAGTGAACGGTGAAAGCTTGCTTTCACATGTGAGCGAATGAGGG
>CALBLZ010000255.1 GCA_937895715.1 uncultured Candidatus Berkelbacteria bacterium | reverse complement strand
TGAGCGGGGAACTCGGGGAACTGAAACATCTAAGTACCCGGAGGAGAAGAGAGTATTCCGTAAGTAGTGGCGAGCGAAAGCGGAGCAGCCCAAACCAGTGTGGCTTCGGTTGCACTGGGGTTGTAGGACCGACAACAAGATGACCGCGATAGTAAAATGGCACTGGAAAGGCCAGCCGGAGCGGGTGATAGCCCCGTATACGAAATTGTGGGTCATTGGGTCGGGATCCTGAGTACCACGGGACACGAGAAATCCTGTGGGAAGCTGGGGGGACCACCTTCCAAGGCTAAATACGCTTGACGACCGATAGTGAACAAGTACCGTGAGGGAAAGGTGAAAAGCACCCCTGTTAGGGGAGTGAAATAGAACCTGAAACCGTGCGCTTACAAGCAGTCAGAGCCTGATACCGCCGAGCAATCGGTGGTCGGGTGATGGCGTGCCTCTTGGAGAATGAGCCGACGAGTTACTTTTCGTAGCAAGGTTAAGGCAGAGACAGCCGGAGCCGAAGCGAAAGCGAGTCTGAATAGGGCGTGCAGTTGCGAGAAGTAGACCCGAAACTGGGTGAGCTATCCATGGCCAGGTTGAAGTGGGAGTAATATCTCATGGAGGACCGAACCGGTGTATGTTACAAAATGCTCGGATGAGCTGTGGATAGGGGTGAAATGCCAAACGAACCCAGAGATAGCTGGTTCTCGCCGAAATAACTTTAGGGTTAGCGCTAGAGCGTTTAATCACGGAGGTAGAGCACTGAATGAGGTAGGGGCCTACCCGGCTACCGAACTCAATCAAACTCCGAATGCCGTGATTCAAAGCCTAGTAGTCGGGCTACGGGAGATGAGTTTCGTGGTCGAGAGGGAAAGAACCCAGACCGTCGATTAAGGTCCTCAAGTGGTGACTAAGTGGGAAAGGATGTGGAGTTACTGAGACAGCCAGGAGGTTGGCTTAGAAGCAGCCACCCTTGAAAGAGTGCGTAATAGCTCACTGGTCTAGTGATTCTGCGCCGAAAATATAACGGGGCTCAAGTCACCCACCGAAATCACGGGTTTGGTGTAGACTTTGGTTTACACTGAGCAGTAGGCGAGCGTTCTGGTTGCAGAGAAGCGGTACCGTAAGGAGCCGTGGAGCGGCCAGAAGTGAGAATGTTGGCACGAGTAGCGTAAACTATGTGAGAATCATAGTCCCCGTAAATCTAAGGTTTCCGACGGAAGGTCAATCCGCGTCGGGTTAGTCGGTCCTAAGGTGAGGCCGAAGGGCGTAGCCGATGGATAACAGGTTAATATTCCTGTACCACGTCAAGTTGCTTGAGCGAAGGGGTGACACAGGAGGGTAGGTAGGCCGGCGGTTGGAAGAGCCGGTGCCAAGCTTGTAGGTGATGAGGGTGGGGTTAAAAGACCATCTGAGCTGAGGAGTGATGGCGAGTCCTTAACCGGACGGAAGCAACTGAGCCCAAACTGTCAAGAAAAGCCTCTAGTGAGACTTGCGTGCCCGTACCGCAAACCGACTCTGGTAGATGAGTAGAGTATACTAAGGGGAACGGGAGAACCTTCGTTAAGGAATTCGGCAAATTAGATCCGTAACTTCGGGAAAAGGATCGCCTTTATAGGATAAGGACGACTAGCTTGTCCAAGTCTGAAGAGGCCGCAGAGAAATGGCTCTATCGACTGTTTATCACAAACACAGGTCTGTGCGAAGTCGCAAGACGAAGTATACAGGCTGACGCCTGCCCAGTGCCGGAAGGTTAAGGGGAGAGGTTAACGCTTTGAACCGAAGCCCCGGTGAACGGCGGCCGTAACTATAACGGTCCTAAGGTAGCGAAATTCCTTGTCGGGTAAGTTCCGACCCGCACGAAAGGCGTAACGACTGGAGCACTGTCTCAACAGAGGACCCGGTGAAACTGAAATAGGAGTGAAGATGCTCTTTACCCGCAGCAGGACAAAAAGACCCCGTGGAGCTTTACTGTAGCCTGCCATTGGGTTAGGTTATCATTTGTGTAGGATAGGTGGGAGACTGTGAAGCTGGGCCGCTAGGTTCGGTGGAGTCGCCAGTGAAATACCACTCTGATGATGATTTGACTCTAACCTTGCCCGTAAGCCGGGTAGGGAACCGTGACAGGTGGGCAGTTTGACTGGGGCGGTCGCCTCCTAAAGAGTAACGGAGGCGCGCA
>CALBLZ010000254.1 GCA_937895715.1 uncultured Candidatus Berkelbacteria bacterium | reverse complement strand
CTGGCTATTCTTGTATTCGAGATTTTTATTTTTCGCTAACGTAGGTGTAGCGCTGTACGCGCTTTTCTTTAGCGTCGACAAGTTCGGCAAACTGATCAATGGGGCGCACCCAAAGCGGGCCCTCACCGTTTTCAAGCCCACGAGAAATCGAGCGGTATACCACTACTTCCTCTTGGGTGTTTTCGTTTCGAGCTACTCCCAACACCTTATAAAAACCACCCTTGTAGTGTTTATAGATACCTGGCTTAAGTGGAGTGATCTGACGGAGGGGTGGCTGATCGATATGCATAACGTCTACATCATAGGCTGATTACCACTGCTTTGCAAAAATTTACTACAGAAGGTGCACCGGTGCTGGGTGGTAAGTCCGTACTTCTGTATTCCTCGAACATGGGCAGGGGTACCGTACCCGACATTCTGTTCCCATTCGTATCCAGGAAATTCTACTGCACGCTCGCGCATCAGGTGATCACGAGCTACTTTTGCTAGCACCGAGGCAGCAGCAACTTCGAGGTAGTGCTCATCGGCTTTTACTGAGCGACGAGTTGGGTACTCTTTTTCTTTTGAGTGAAATAGCCCGGCGTCTGCAAGTACCTTTACCCCAATTCCTCCAGGCGCATGCTGCAGAAGTTGAGCGATGGCCTTATCTGCTGCAAGCTTGAGTGAGGATGTTAAACCAGCGTCAACAATGTCAGATTCAACTATGCCTACACCCCACAGAAAGGCTTCTCGCAGCGCCGGGGCAATTTTTTCCCGCTGCTTCTGTGAAAGTTTCTTTGAATCTTTTAATTCCACACCTGTTTCGCGCAAGAGCCAACGGAGCACAGTTTTTTCTTGCGCTAGCAGAGGAAGAGCGCAGGCACCAACAACAACGGGGCCGGCTAGTGCACCACGGCCAACTTCATCTATACCAAGCACAAGGGTATCCATAGCTCGACTATACAGAAACGCCCCCCGGTTAAAAACCGGAGGACGGATCAGAGGGTGAGTCAGTGAGCCTAGGACGCGAATCCGGCGGCTCGGAGAAAGGCTTTC
>CALBLZ010000253.1 GCA_937895715.1 uncultured Candidatus Berkelbacteria bacterium | reverse complement strand
GGCAGGCGTCACACCCTATACGTCCACTTTCGTGTTTGCAGAGTGCTGTGTTTTTGATAAACAGTCGCAGCGGCCTGGTCACTTCGGCCAACCTCAGCTATTCACCATGGTTGGCGCACCTTCTCCCGAAGTTACGGTGCTATTTTGCCTAGTTCCTTCACCCGAGTTCTCTCAAGCGCCTGAGAATTCTCATCCTGCCCACCTGTGTCGGTTTACGGTACGGTCTGCGTAAGCTGAAGCTTAGGGACTTTTCCTGGAAGCGTGATATCGGTGACTTAATCCTATTGGACTCGTCCTTGACCTCAATGTTGCGCCCCCGGATTTGCCTAAGGGCACCACCTCAGTCCTCTCACCGGGACAACCAACGCCCGGCCCACCTAACCTTCTCCGTCCTCCCATCGCACTTACGCGAGGTGCTGGAATATTAACCAGCTTCCCATCGACTACGCATTTCTGCCTCGCCTTAGGGGCCGACTCACCCTGCGTCGATTAACGTTGCGCAAGGAAACCTTGGGCTTTCGGCGTGCGGGCTTTTCACCCGCATTATCGTTACTCATGTCAGCATTCGCACTTCCGATACCTCCAGCAGACTTCTCAATCCACCTTCAACGGCCTACGGAACGCTCCTCTACCGCGTACACATAAATGTGCACACCCCAAGCTTCGGTTTACTGCTTAGCCCCGTTAAATCTTCCCCGCAGACCGACTCGACCAGTGAGCTATTACGCTTTCTTTAAAGGGTGGCTGCTTCTAAGCCAACCTCCTGGCTGTCTATGCCTTCCCACATCGTTTCCCACTGAGCGACAATTTTGGGACCTTAGCTGAGGGTCTGGGTTGTTTCCCTTTTCACGACGGACGTTAGCACCCGCCGTGTGTCTCCCGTACAGTCCGTCTCGGTATTCGGAGTTTGCAATGGTTTGGTAAGTCGCAATGACCCCCTAGCCATAACAGTGCTCTACCCCCGAGAGGATACATACGAGGCGCTACCTAAATAGCTTTCGAGGAGAACCAGCTATCTCCGGGTTCGATTAGCTTTTCACTCCTAATCACACCTCATCCCCGACCTTTGCAACGGGAGTGGGTTCGGGCCTCCAGTACCTGTTACGGCACCTTCACCCTGGGCATGACTAGATCACCCGGTTTCGGGTCTACTGCCCGCGACTATGCGCCCTTATCAGACTCGGTTTCCCTTCGCCTCCCCTATACGGTTAAGCTCGCCACGAACAGTAAGTCGCTGACCCATTATACAAAAGGTACGCCGTCACCCCGAAGGGCTCCGACTGCTTGTACGCACACGGTTTCAGGGTCTATTTCACTCCCTTCACCAGGGTTCTTTTCGCCTTTCCCTCACGGTACTGGTTCACTATCGGTCGGTCAGGAGTATTTAGCCTTGGAGGATGGTCCCCCCATGTTCAGACAGGGTTTCACGTGCCCCGCCCTACTCAATTTCATCGATCAGGCCCTTTCGCATACGGGGCTGTCACCCGCTATGGCCACACTTTCCAGAGTGTTTTGCTAGAACAAGATCGACTTTTGGGCTAGTCCGCGTTCGCTCGTCGCTACTTACGGAATCTCGGTTGATTTCTTTTCCTACGGTTACTTAGATATTTCAGTTCACCGCGTTCGCCTTGCATGGCTATGTATTCACCATGCAATACCCTTGCGGGTGGGTTTCCCCATTCGGACATCGCCGGATCAAAGCTTATTGCCAGCTCCCCGACGCTTTTCGCAGGCTGTCACGTCCTTCATCGCCTCTGACCGCCAAGGCATCCACCATGTGCGCTTATTCGCTTGACCATATCACCCCAAGTTGCCTCGGGAGATACGCATACCAGCGAACGGTACGACTTATCACTTGATAAAGATGGCTTTCGCCATCTCGCCTCAGCCTCGACACGTTGCAAGACTTGCGTCTCAAACGCTC
Source organism: uncultured Candidatus Berkelbacteria bacterium (assembly GCA_937895715.1). Taxonomy (GTDB): domain Bacteria; phylum Patescibacteriota; class UBA1384; order CAILIB01; family CAILIB01; genus CALBLZ01. The sequence goes on along the minus strand of CALBLZ010000253.1, from coordinate 255 downwards.
GTTTGACTCTTCTTCCCGATTTTCAAAGAACATGCCCCAGCCTCAACGCCAGGGCATCTCAAAGTGTGTGTGCGCAGTCATTCAGAGATACATCGTGGTGGGTCTGGGAGGACTCGAACCACCGGCCTCGCCCTTATCAGGGGCGCGCTCTAACCACCTGAGCTACAGACCCAATGTGTCGTCGCCAGATGGTGGAGCCTGTCGGGATCGAACCGACGACCCCCTGCTTGCAAAGCAGGTGCTCTCCCAGCTGAG
>CALBLZ010000252.1 GCA_937895715.1 uncultured Candidatus Berkelbacteria bacterium | reverse complement strand
CTCCGGGGGCATAGCTCAGTTGGTAGAGCGCCTGCTTTGCAAGCAGGATGTCAGGAGTTCGAGTCTCCTTGCCTCCATTTCTCCTCGGAGAAACGAGGCTAGGCGGCGCATCCGGGATTATCCGGGTCTGTAGCTCAGTTGGTTAGAGCACACGCTTGATAAGCGTGGGGTCACAGGTTCAAATCCTGTCAGACCCATTTCCTTTGCGATACCCCCCTGCGCTTCACCCCGCCCGATCGGATCTTTGACAACTGTATATGGGAAAATAATGACTACAATTTCAACTGAACAATGTTCAGTTTCGTAGGAAAGTCAGAATACAGCGGAGGGAACTAAGCAAACCCCTCTGAAAGCATTTCAAGAATGCTGGAACAAGCTGTTAAGAGCACATGGCGGATGCCTTGGTGCCAACAGGCGATGAAGGACGTGATAAGCTGCGATAAGCTCCGGTTAGCGGCAAATACGCATATTACCCGGAGATTTCCGAATGGGGTAACCTGGCCGGGGTAATACCCGGTCGTCCCGCTCTGAATACATAGGAGCGGGTTCGCGACACCCGGTGAAGTGAAACATCTCAGTAACCGGAGGAAAAGAAAGAGAATCGATTCCGTAAGTAGTGGCGAGCGAAAGCGGAACAGCCCAAACCGGGGCCTTTGGTCCCGGGGTTGTAGGGCTCCGATGTGGGATGGATGACGCTAGATCAAGTGTGTGGAAAAGCACTCCAGAGAAGGTGAAAGGCCTGTGATCGAAAGCCGAATCTGCCCTAGGATGTCCCTGAGTAGTGCGGCACACGTGGAACGCTGCATGAATCTACGCCGACCACGGCGTAAGGCTAAATACTAGTTGGCGACCGATAGTGAACCAGTACCGCGAGGGAAAGGTGAAAAGTACCGCTGTGAGCGGAGTGAAATAGTACCTGAAACCATGTGCTTACAAGGAGTCAGAGCCCCCTCGGGGGTGATGGCGTGCCTTTTGCTTAATGAGTCTGCGAGTTAGTGTTTGTAGCAAGCTTAAGTCCTTCTGGGACGGAGGCGTAGCGAAAGCGAGTCCGAATAGGGCGATTTAGTTGCAGGTGCTAGACCCGAAGCGGAGGTGACCTACCCATGGCCAGGTTGAAGCGTGAGTAATTTCACGTGGAGGACCGAACCGGTGAACGTTGAAAAGTTCTCGGATGAGCTGTGGGTAGGAGTGAAAGGCTAATCAAACCCCGTGATAGCTGG
>CALBLZ010000251.1 GCA_937895715.1 uncultured Candidatus Berkelbacteria bacterium | reverse complement strand
GCTCCAGTACCACTTCGTGAAGAGGTCCTAGTGGAGGTAAAGAAGTTTAGCGGATTCCAGTTCCTTGCGCCGGGGCTGATCGTGTACGGCATAATTATCATGATCTCACAGGTAATCGGAATGGTTACTGAAATCAGGAAGAGGCGCTACCATTTTCGCTACTTTACCTCCAAGACTACTGCGTGGGAAATAGTGTTGGGTACAGCACTCTCACTAATGCCGCTTGCGTTGGTGCAGGTTTTGCTACTGTTCGGCACAGCACAACTCCTTGGCTTTGATGCAAGTACTAATCTTGTGTCAGCACTGGTTGTAGCGGTACCAACAGTCCTGTTTGTAGTGGGGATGGGCATTCTCATTGCCACACTGGTTAAAGATAGCCAAGCAGCAGAAGGGATGGGAACCATGGTGGGAATAGTCCTGGGTTTTTTCTCGGGTAGTTTTATTCAGGTCCCTGAGGTTGCCGTTCGTATTGCGGGTACGAGCTTCGACATTATGCAGATAGTGCCGACCCGCCTTGCAACAAATGCTATGACTAATGTTCTTCTGTATGATCGAAGCCTGATTTCTGTTTGGCAAAGCGTGGCCTGGTTGAGCGGTGTGGCAATTCTCTTATTCCTACTTAGTGCAGTTGCCTACCAACGGGTGCAATTTCGTACGATTGACTAACAAGGAGAGTTGTTAGAGGTAGCTCCCTATTCTTTCTTTTCACAGGGTTAAACCTGTACAAACTTGTAACTTTGTGGTATACATGGGCGGCTTACGCGCACCCTGCGCGAAGGAAGAAAGATGCCCATTATTGAAGTGAACCTTATCCCACCCCAGACCGACCCTGAGGTCTTGAAGAAACTCTGCCTAGACCTCTTTCAAGCTGTCGCAGGCGTGCAAGAGTTGCACCTGACTGATCGCGACACGAGCGTCTTGCTTCGGCCTGATATCCTCGATTGGGGAATCGGATCGGAGCTCATTGTGTTCGTAGACGGCTTGTTTCAAAAGCCTGAGCGGACCCAAGAGGTTATCGATCGGCTCCTCGCCGTCATTGGTGAGTGCATCTTGGCCTTTGCTAGGGAGCATGTGCCCCAGTGCACCAAGGTGGAGGTAATCCCACGAGTATTCGATCAGGCCAACGGCTTCTGGTCCGCGACTCTCGCGGGCCTGCATCCGCTGGATGAAGAACCTGAGTAAGCACGTTGCTTGCTTGAACCCCAAAACCCACCTCGCAGTACGCTTGGTGGGTTTTGCATGTAACGACACTCAGTGCTTCTGCAAGCTTACCTGTGGCCTGATCTACCCAACCAGCTCTTGCTTAACTTTCCCCACAAACTCCTCAAGTCCGATATCAACTTTTGAGAGATAAATAAATTGCGTCTGCGTTGCAAGGGCGTTCTCATCATCAACCATCAGTGCCTTAGCAATGTCGTCCGGCTTGTCGTGGTTAGAGAGGATAAAGACACGAGCACCAGCTCCCCACGGGTCGGCACGGAGTAGTTTAAGAAATACGAGACCACCCATTTTGGGCATAACCATATCCAGTACGATCAAGTCTGGATGCAAGGAAAGGGAGTGCTTCAACCCCTCCTCACCGTTCTCTGCGAGCGTTACGTCGAACGTTTCACGCTCCAGCCGCTCACGTAAGATTCTTCCATATGACTTCTCATCCTCAATGATGAGTATCTTTTTTGGATCATTGGCACTCATGACAATGTATTACTGATTGCTGATAATTGGTCATCTTTAATGGTCATCCCCTGTGAAGGATACCGTATGGTAAAAACGGTTCCTGCTTCAAGGTTGGAGGTAAAGTATATTCTGCCACCTGTTAAGTCAACAATCGATTTGACCATATACAGACCGAGCCCATTACCGTCTGAATCTGTTGTGAGGGCATTGCTTCCTCGAAATAGCTTTGAGAATATCTTACTTTTTTCATTCTCTGGAATTGGGTCGCCCATATTTGCCACTTCTAACTGTATACAATCATCGACCTTGGATATGCCTACGTGCACCTGCTTCCCGGGCGGTGAATACTTCACTGCGTTAGAAACAACGTTCTGCGTAATAATGTTCACTAACCCAATGTCTAGATTCATCTGTGGGAGTTGTGTGTCGAAGTTTGTGACTATTTCGACTTCTCGTTCACTTGCGAGACCGCGAAGGTCTTTGGTAACGCCGTCGCACACAGCCACTAAGTCGGCAGGCTCTAGCTTAACTGCGAGGGTTCCTAAGTCGAGTCGAGAGATATTGAGGAGGCTGTTCACCAAAACCCTCATACGCTGGTTGGTTTTATACATTTCAGCTATCACCTCACGCTGTTTGGGAGTGAGTGCGCCGTGGTCCTCATTGAGCAAGCTCTCCGCATCCCAGTTCATTGAGCCGATTGGTGTTTTGAGCTGGTGTGATGCCAAAGAAACAAACTCCGTCTTTGCCAAATCAACCGATTTCTTTTGGGAAATATCACGGACAACACCAACAATCCGAGTTGCTTGGCCCTGATCATCAACCACGGACTCACGTTTATCATTTACCCAAACTATTTGTCCATCCGGACGTATAATTCGGTACTCAATCTCGTACCCAACCTGACTGGAGAGTAGTTGTTCAAATGCTTTCTCTACTTTTGCCCGGTCATCAGGGTGGATGTAGGCTGTGAATGCCATTGGGTTCTCGTACACATCACGTGCCTCAATACCCCATATCTGTTCAAAACTCGGACTGATGTAGCCGAGACGTAGCGTTGGTTGGAGCTCAATAATCCAATACACCTCAGGGATTGCGGTGACAAGGTCGAGGAAGCGCTTTTCGCTTTCCTGTGCTTCACGCTCAGCCTTGCGCACAGAGCTTATATCTTCCTCGGTGCCGATGTAGCCAATTATTTCGTTAAACTGGTCTCTGATTGGGGCTATGTGGGCCATAACCTCGTACAGCGTGCCATTCTTTCGGCGATTAACAATCTCTTTGTCTACTGGAATACCATCATGTTTTGACTTCCAAAGCTTTCGGTAGAACACAGTAGGCATTTGCCCTCCCCACAGCCGTGGGGTCTGTCCGAGCATTTCTGTCACCCTGAAGCCGGTGATTTTCTCGGCAGCTTTGTTTGCAAACACGATAACTCCCTGCACATCGGTAATGATTATGTGCTCTGAAGAACTCTCTACTGCATACTGAAACAATCCAGGTGATTGTTTAGCTTGATCAGTCAAGAATTGCTGGTGAAGCTTGAGAGTTGAGGGATGAGTTGGGTAGTTACTTTCAAAATGGATCTGCTCTGTCTGAAGCCCTAGTGTTTGACAGAGATTAAAAATATGATCAACGAAGCCTTGTGGGCCGCATACGTAGACCTCTGCCTGTTTCAGATTTGGGATTACTTCGAGGTTTTCTTTCTGTATGGTCCCTTCGACAAAAATTGATTCGATTCCCGCTACTTCCTTGAAGCCCGCCTCGAGCTCACTTAAAAATGGCATGCGGCTTTTGGTTGAGTCAGAAGAGATAATGGTGACTGGGCCGGTGCGTGGCTTACTCGCAACTGCTCGGGCGAGGCTAATAAACGGTGCTGCCCCAACGCCTCCAGCGCAGAGAACCAGGGGAACTGAATCTGATTCGGGTAAGCAAAAGGCAGAACCGAATGGTCCAATAATTTGAACAGATGTAGAAATTGGCAGCTGAGACAGAGTTTGTTTAAATCCGCTCTGGCTTAATCGTACCGCGACCTCAATTGTATTGTTTTGATTTGGTATACCAACGATAGACAGGGCCCGGCGACTCCCTTTTTCGTCTGGGGTGCTTAGCTTGAGTAAATCGAGCCACACATACTGTCCTGGCAGGAATGTGAACGGCTTACTCATCTGGAAGGTGAGGAGTTGAACGTCTTCCCCAGTTGTAGTCCTACTGACTAGCTCTGCGTCGAATAACCGGTTAATTTGCTGGGGCAACATATTGTTTATGATATGTATATCAACTTAAGGATACGCTCATTTTTGTAAATGCAAATCTAAGGACAGGATTTTATAGATTTATTAGATTTGCAGCACCTTTCTGGCGTGCTACGCTGAAGATGTGAAAAAGCTCTACTCCCTTCTCCTCTTAATCACAGCCTTTTCCGTTCAATTAGGTATGGCAGGACCAGTCTCTGCCTCTACTACTTCGGACACGGGCTGGTTTATTGCGAGCTTTGATGCTGATATTTCTATTCTCGAAGACGGCTCTGTCCGTGTAGAAGAAACGATCGCTGCTGACTTTCAGAACCTCCAGAAACACGGCATCTTCCGGGATATTCCATACATTTATACGGCAAAAGACGGTAGTAAGGTTTATACCAGTGTAGAAGATGTTGCTGTAGCAATGGACGGCTCCGCTGTCCGGAGTGTTGTTTCAAACACTGGCAACTATGTGCAGGTAAAAATTGGTGATCCCGATTTGCTGATTTCCGGAATCCACACCTATACCATCTCCTACACTGCTCGGGGTGTTCTGAAAGGCTTTGCCGACTACGACGAGCTGTACTGGAACGTAACCGGCGACATGTGGCCCGTGCCAATTCTTAATGCTAACGCTACGGTGCGCCTACCTAAGACTGGTGTGAAGCAGGTTGCTTGTTATCAGGGAGTGTACGGTGCCAACGGGCGTTGTACATCTTCAAATATTGATCCTGAGGCATTCTTTACATCTACCCGTGAACTGCAACCGGGCGAAGGCCTTACTATTGCGGTTGGTTATTCTAAAGGAATGGTTCCCCTGCTCACCGTGCAGAATCCTCTGATTTTTAACCTCATTGCCGGCGTACTGATCGCTATCGGCACGCTACTGCTCGGTCTCCTCATTCGCAAAAAATTGATCACCCGCCACAGTCTCGTTCGATATCGTGATCGGAACAAAGTGCTGGTTGCGGAGTATGAAGCACCTGACAAACTGCGTCCAGGTCAGGTTGGGGTTTTGCTCGATACGCGTGCTGACACCCTAGACGTATCTGCAACAATTGTTGATTTAGCCGTTCGGGGCTACCTGACAATCACCGAACTCTCGAGTACAGGCAAAAAGAAGGATTACCAGCTCACAAAGCTTGAGAAAGACACTTCCATACTGCTCCCGTATGAGCAGCTTCTATTGCAAGAGTTATTTACTGCAAGCCCTACTGTTGCTCTCTCAAGTCTTGCAAATACTTTTTATACCTCTGTTGCAAAGGTTTCCACCGCACTTGGTACCGATCTTAAAGCTCGAGGGTACTTTTCTTCTCATCCGGGGACTGGCCGTACGGTGTTTACGCAAGCTTTCATTTTGGTGGGATTCCTCATAAGCTTGCCCATATTTGCAGGTGTGTTTTGGCCTCCATTGTTTGGGGTTGCCCTTGGTTGTTTTGTGCTAATCATTATCTTTGTCATCGACTACGCTACTCTGGCGCCAGTAACTGCATCAGGTAAAGAGGTGTACCGCGGCGTGCTTGGGTTCAAGGTATTCTTGAGTGCTACTGAAAAGTACCGTCAGCCCTTCTTTGAGAATCAAAACTATTTTATGGATGTGCTCCCCTACGCCATGGTGTTTGGTGTTACCGACAAGCTGGCCAAGGCCTTTGAGCGAATGGGGTATGTTCCTACTAAGCCTGATTGGTATATTGCCTCAAGTTTTGTTGGCTTTAACAGTTTCAGCAATCAAATTACGGATATGAGTAAACAGTTGAACACCTCATTTTCTCCACCCGCTTCTTCTGGTTCGGGGTCAGGTGGTGGAGGGTTTTCAGGTGGCGGAGGTGGTGGGGGCGGTGGCGGGAGCTGGTAAGATACATACGAAGAAACAGCTCCGGAGCGAGGCTCCAAAGCTGTTTCGTGTGGTTGTGCTCTAGTCGATACGGGTGATTGACCCGATTACCATCCGTTCGTACTCCTCGATGGCAGTTTGGTACGGGAAGTTCTCCGCCCAATCTATGCAGTTCCAGTTGGAGTCGTAGGTGAACGTGCCGACGGGCTGTAGCTCACCAAACTTGCCAGGAACGAAGTCGACCACCAGCTTGAGAGACGCGGTGTGGTCTTCGGGCATCTGTCCTTCGCTGGCGATGAAGATTGCTTCCTGCATTGCCCCGTAGGACATCCAGAAGTTGGCGAGTTCATCAAGCAGCCTGTCGAGGAGCGGAAAGAGGTTGGATCCTGGCATGGGTACCAGTATAGATTCTGGAAGAGGCGCCTGATTTAACTCCTCTCGCTCCTTCATCTCCTCCTGGGTGGAGGTGGCGCAGTACATGCTTATGAAAGCCTTAACCGTTCCACCGGTGGTTTCCCTCTCAACCTGTCTACCGATCTGGAGCCCAAAGTGCTCCTGCACGAGATCCATAGTTTCCGGTGCGCCGATAACGAGACCGAACTCGTCGCGGACTTCCCACAACTTGTCGACACTCGGTTTTCTGGAGCGAGAAACACAGATGGTTACACGAGGCGAAACATCGAGTGTGATTTCGTCTAGAAGTTGGGTGAGGTGGAGTTCTTCGAAAGGCCGAAGAACATAAGGTGTTTTTTGTGGCCCGAATTGAACCATCAGTTTGTTCAACAGTATTCTGTGTGCAAAGTTCATAATGGTGCCTCCTTAGGCTTGGCGTCGTTGTACCATATTTACTCTGAAAAGTCAATCAGAATAGCCTGCAAACTGCGGAGTCACTTTACACTGCGCGCAATCAGCAGTACGATTATCCAGTTACCCTCACGGGGTGGCTAAGGATCAAATGAGCACTTCGACTAAGTTCTACATTTGCATTCTGCCGCCTAAGGGCGTGCAGCGTGCACTCGCCCAGTTTCAGGAGGCCGCTGTGCCCCCCGAACTTCGACTCAACCAGGGCTTTCACCTGAGCGTGAAGACCCAACCCGGACTCTCCCCGGACTTTTCATGGCTAGATGCCGTTCTGCGAGTTGCCGAACAACAAGCTGCCTTTACCTGTTCAGTCTCAGGTGTGCCCAAGCAGTTTCCTGAAGGCATCGCCTACCTCCCAGCCTATGCAGATGAGGTGGTGCGTCTTCACCGCAAGCTAGTGCGGGCAGTGCAGCCGCCACCTGAGCTCTCACGCGAGTACTTTGAGCTTTCGCTCTACACTCCCCATGTTACGGTGGCAAAGCTTACTGATCCACAGATTGGTGAACAGATCTGCCTTCGCGGGGAAGATCACTTCGAGAACGGTGTATTTCGGTTTCGCGTTGCACACCTTTCCGTCCAAATGCGCCGTCTGGGCGAGCGGCACTATGCCGAGGCTATGCAGATTCCACTGCGTGGCTAAGGCTTCACGAAAAAGCGGCTCCTCACACGGGGCCGCTCATTCTTTTCATCGTAGCTTCTAGATGAAGTAGCCGATAATCAGCGCCATAACTATGTAGGTAGCCAAGCGATTTCCGAGGTTTATAAAGAGTACGGTGTACGTTCTCTTGGAGTTGAATGCACCTGGAATCAAAAGAGTTGTCGCACTAAAGCCTGCCCATGCGAACACGGCAGTAAATAGACTGGCTGCCATTCCTGACAAATCTGTATATGCGGCAGTGTACCTTGCAAACTGTAGAAGAACAAATGCTGTGGTAACAGCTCCAAGAAAGAGCCAAACTGTTGCAGCGGGGAGCTGTTTTAGTAAGTCGGACTCTGTCATTCCCATTGCCTTTAGCCACTTTTTCCCAAATGCAGCGGGGCTATACCAAACCAGCCCAATAAGTATGCCTGCAAGTGAAGCTATTCCCCATGAAAGAAATAATGTGTTCAATTCCATAACTATTTGTTACAAGTAAGTACTTCTACAGTAATGCTGTGGAAAATTGTTTACAACGCTAGCTTGTTGTAACCCCAGCTGCTCTGTACCATAAAGATATGATTTCACGCGCTCCCCTTCGTCATATTCGCTACCTGCTACTCGGGGCGCTTTTTGCATACCTGCCGTTTAGCGCTTGGCTCGTCAGTATTACAGGGAATGACGCTTTCTCACTCGTGCGAGATATTCTAGTTGCAGGAATCGTTGTTACCTCCCTGGTTATCTACCAGCTAGAGGCACGTCCGACCGCAAGTCGCGCCATGGTGCTGCTTGCAATTCTCGCAGGGTGGATGGCGTTGTCGTATATGTGGCGTGAAGCTTCTCCTGACCAGTGGGTACGCGGACTACGCTTTTTGTTGCTCCCCTTAGCAGTTCTTGGAAGCTTGCATATTGCTCCCCTCACTCAACCAGAATGGAGGGCGCTACGCGGTATTGTGCTGCTTGGACTGGGAGTTATTCTGTTTGCTGCCTTACTTGAGATTATTGGATACCCTGTCCCTATGTATGTGGACCCGTCAGTGAGCGGCGCGCTTATAGAGACGCACCAGGTTGGCATGATAAATATCGCACGACTACAAGCAATCCTAGCAGGGCCGAATGCACTCGGCCTCTACCTGCTTGCTGCTCTGGGATGGATTATTGCTGAAGGAAAAGCCTCGCGTTGGTTAATCATTGCAGGGTGTATCGTGCTTGTTCTTACCTACTCACGCAGCAGTATCCTCGGCCTGCTCTTATTTACAGCACTTTCTTACGGCATATGGGTCTCTCACCAGAAGCGCCGCGCGCCATACATTATCATTGGCGCTTTGTTGGCAATAGCGACAGTTGTGAGTGGGATATCGGTGTACCAAAAACCAGAGCTGCGCGACTTAATTACCCACTACGATTCTTCGTCACAGCGTGTAGAGCAGTACCAGCGCATTTGGGATACACGTTCAGAGATTGGGTTATGGGGTCGTGGAGCAGGTACGGCCGGACCGGCTTCACAGTATCGGCGTGATGGTGGGCCGAATCGCTGGACTGAAAATAGCTACCTCGATTTTTATGAAGAGTATGGATTAGTTGGTCTTGTTCTCTTCTTGACTGTACTCATTACGCTCACTATTCGAACTTGGAAATCGGCTCCGTACGCAGCGGTGGCAGTTATTTCCTTTCTGGTTGCCGGGTTATTTCTCAACTTTGGGACAGGTCAGGTGGGGCTCTTCTTGAGCATGGCTTTCTTGGGCCAGTACTCACGACGAAGTTAATTT
>CALBLZ010000250.1 GCA_937895715.1 uncultured Candidatus Berkelbacteria bacterium | reverse complement strand
AAAGTTACAAAAGAGATGTTAGGTGAGCACGGCAGCGATCTACAGTTCCCGAGAGCTCGCGCATCTGAGTACAGTGCAGAACGTGGACAGGCTTATCTTCTGAGTTCGGAATGGGTTCAGGAGTTTCCCTGTCGCTCTGGCCGCCATGCTCGATTCCAAGTTCCGGAATCGAACCGGTTTAGTTCCTCCCCGGGCCGTAACCCGGGGTCTTGGTTAATGTGCCTTAAAGCTTTGCGACCAGATTTCGCCCGAGATTAGTGGAGCGCTGCGGAGTTGTTAGTTGCTGCGAGCTGAACACCTCGTTGCCTTGGTGCTTACACACCAGCTCTATCAAACTCGTCTTCTACGAGTACTCTAAGCGGTCTCTTTTCAGGAGTGGTTTCGGGCTTAGATGCTTTCAGCCCTTATCCACGAGCACGTAGCTGCTCGGCATGCCTTGCCAGACAGCCGATAGACCAGAGGTGCCGTTAGTTTGTTCCTCTCGTACTAAAACTAACTTCCCCTCAGACCGCAATACACCCCTAACAGATAGTAACCGACCTGTCTCACGACGGTCTAAACCCAGCTCACGATCTCCTTTAATAGGCGAACAACCTCACCCTTGGCCGCTGCTGCACGGCCAGGATGGAAAGAACCGACATCGAGGTAGCAAGCCACCGGGTCGATATGTGCTCTTGCCGGTGACGACTCTGTTATCCCCGGGGTAGCTTTTCTGTCATCTAACGCTCTCACCAAGAGAGCTGAGAGGTTCGCTAAGCCCGACTTTCGTCTTATCACCTCTTGCTATGCGAGGTAACATCAGGCTGACTTATGCCTTTACACTCTTCGTTGGGTTTCCGACCCAACTGAGTCAACCTTAGGGCGCCCTTGATATCTTTTCAAGGGCGTGGCGCCCCACCCAAACTGCCTATCTATCGATGTCCCCTCAACGGGTTAGAGTTACAGTATAACAAGGATGGTGTCTCATTGTTGACTCCCCAGCCCCCAGAAGGGCTGGATCGACATCTCCCATCTACACTGCGCAAGGAATACCGTAACCCAACGACAGACTGCAGTAA
>CALBLZ010000249.1 GCA_937895715.1 uncultured Candidatus Berkelbacteria bacterium | reverse complement strand
CTTAACCTTCCGGCACTGGGCAGGTGTCAGCCCCTATACGTCCGCTTTCGCGTTTGCAGAGACCTGTGTTTTTGGTAAACAGTCGGTAGAGCCTCTTTGCTGCGGCCGCCTTGCGGCGGCGCCCCTTCTCCCGAAGTTACGGGGCCTTTTTGCCTAGTTCCTTAACGAGGGTTCTCCCGTTCGCCTTGGTATTCTCTACCAATCTACCTGTGTCGGTTTGAGGTACGGGCGGCGTGCTTGATTACGTGAAGCTTTTCTCGCCCCCAGGTGCCAGTCACTTCTTCCCTTGCGGGACGGCGTCGCGGTCATTAACCGCTTGCCACCTCAATCCACTCAGAGGCTGACCTTTCCCAGAGTCTCTTCACGCACCACACACCGGTACTGGAATATTAACCAGTTGTCCATCACCTACGCCTTTCGGCCTCGGCTTAGGCCCGACTAACCCGACGTGGACTGACCTTCCGTCGGAAACCTTAGATCTTCGGCGAACATGGTTCTCACATGTTTGACGCTACTCATGCCGGCATTCTCACTCCCAGGCGCTCCAGCAAACCTCCCGGTCAGCCTTCTCCGCCCCTGGAACGCTCCCCTACCACCCAAATTGCTTTGGATCCCAAGCTTCGGTGCCATGCTTAGCCCCGTTACATTATCCGCGCAGCCGCGTTCGACCAGTGAGCTGTTACGCACTCTTTAAAGGGTGGCTGCTTCTAAGCCAACCTCCTGGCTGTTTCGACACGACCACATCGTTTCCCACTGAGCATGGACTTTAGGACCTTAGCTGTAGGTCTGGGTTGTTTCCCTCTCGACGATGAATCTCATAACCCACCGTCCGACTGGCCATCATTCGCGTGCAGGCATTCATAGTTTGGTTGGGTTCAGTAATCTGGACGACCCCTAGCCCATCCAGCGCTTTACCTCCTGCACCTATTTGACAACGCTAGCCCTAAAGCTATTTCGGGGAGAACGAGCTATCTCCCAGTTCGTTTGGCATATCACCCCTACACACAGGTCATCCCCTATTTTTGCAACAATAGTGAGTTCGGGCCTCCGGTACCTGTTACGGTACTTTCACCCTGCCCATGCGTAGCTCACCAGGTTTCGCGTCGCATTCCAGCCACTCTTCGCCCTATTCAGACTCGCTTTCGCTTCGCCTCCGGGTGTCCCTCCCTTAAGCTTGCCACTGAAATGCACTCGCCGGCTCATTCTCCAAAAGGCACGCCATCACCCCTTTCGAGGCTTTGACCGATTGTAGGCACACGGTTTCAGATTCTATTTCACTCCCCTCGCCGGGGTTCTTTTCACCGTTCCCTCACGGTACTGCTGCACTATCGGTCGTCGGTGTATTTAGCCTTGGAAGGTGGTCCTCCCGGATTCCCGCTGGGTTTCTCGTGCCCTGCGGTACTCAGGTACTTAGCCAGGAACTTCCACTTCGTGTACGGGGCTATCACCCTCTTTGGCCGGCTTTCCCACGCCGTTCTACTCGCTTTCATTCCCTTCCGCCAAGCCCTACAACACCCCTTGCGGGGTTTAGGCTCTTCCGCGTTCGCTCGCCACTACTAACGGAATTCTTTCTTTTCCTCTGGCTACTTAGATGTTTCAGTTCACCAGGTTCCCTCTCCTTGCGGAGTGATGTGGCATGACCCACACCGGGTTTCCCCATTCGGACACCGCTGACTATAACGGTTGCACACACCTTGTCAGCGCTTTTCGCAGTGTACCACGTCCTTCATCGGCACCAGACGCCAAGGCATCCCCCGTGTGCCCTTACTTAGCTTTCGCACATGTGATCCGGAGAAATTGATGCTTTTGCGTTCGTCGTTACTCGCGTATTCGTTTGTTAAGCTGCAGCCTGGTAGTTACCCACCAGTGAGTAGGGCTCAGTTCTCTGCCCTCAGTCCCACTCACTGACTTGTAACTCCACATTCACACACACCACTTCTTTTTCTTCAGAAGGGCAGGTGTTTTGCTTCGCCTGTTAATCTGCATCTGGCGATT
>CALBLZ010000248.1 GCA_937895715.1 uncultured Candidatus Berkelbacteria bacterium | reverse complement strand
AGAAGGTTTTCAAACTACTCACGGGGCCGTTCTCTCACCACCGTGCATATGTAGTTATAGAGCCGGTCAGCGCTGAGGGGGAGAAGGTTCTGATACAAGAAGTGCTTGGTGATGTAGAAAAACCGTACCAAGAAACTGCAATTTCGTTTGTTCCTGGGAATGTTACGGTTGTTCCCGGGGTAACCGGCCTTAAGCTTGATCGGATAGCGTTTGAAGAGCAGCTCGTCTCGATTTTCACGCAAGGAGGGGGAGCCATAGCGTTGGGTACAACCGTATCACAGCCCGAGATCACAGCGGCACAGGCTGAAGAGGCACGTGCGCTTGCTCAGGCAATTCTGCAAGACGACTGGAAGGTTCAAGGCGGCGACAAGGTGCTCGATCTTTCACGCAAAACACTTGCATCCTTTCTTACAACAACAATTACCCGAAATACTCTTGGTGAGGCGACTAAGCTTGACCTTGCCATCTCTGATGAAAAAATTACTCCACTTGTAGAAAGTTGGGCCCAGTCGGTTGATAAAGAGCCAACCAACGCGCGTCTGAAGGTAGTAGATACGCAGGTACAGGTAGAGACTCCTGGCACAAATGGAGCCAAGGTAAACAGCGCAACATCACAAGCCAAGCTGAAATCAACACTGCTCGCCTACGCCGGTGGCACTCGAACAATCCCGCTGGTGATTGAAGAGGCTGCGCCGAGGGTGCGCGCTGAGACACTTGGGCTCTTGGGCTTGGTTGCAAAGATTGGCACAGCCACAACTGATTTTTCCGGTAGCCCTGCTAACCGCAAGTTCAATATTGCAGTCGGTCAGCGAAGTCTCGATCGCCAGTTGGTAATGCCGGGCGGAAGCTTTTCTACGGTTGGCACCCTTGGTCCAATCAGTGAGGCGACCGGATATTTGCCGGAGCTGGTGATTTTGAATAACCGCACGGTTCCAGAAGCTGGCGGTGGTTTGTGCCAAGTTTCAACCACACTATTCCGCTCTGTCTTGAATGCTGGACTACCGGTTGTAGAGCGTACCAACCACGCCTACCGAGTAAGCTACTACGAGCGGGAAGTTGGGCCAGGTTTGGATGCCACAATTTACGAGCCAAAACCTGATTTTGTGTGGAAGAACGATATGTCGACAGCGGTGTTTGTACAGTCCTTTGTGAAAGGAGACAAAATTACTTTTGATATTTACGGAACTCCTGATGGCCGCGTTTCTACCATTGGCAAACCGGTGATTCTCAAGGAGTACCCAGCGGGCGACCCTATTCTTGTAGAGACCGACACGCTCTTTGTGGGAGAGCGGAAGCAACTTGAGCGCCCACACTCAGGCGCTAGCACTACAGTGAGCTACGTTGTTACTAAGGATGGCAAGGATCACATTAACCAAACATTCAAGAGTTACTACAAGCCGTGGCCTGAGCAGTGGTTAGTTGGTACAAAGCCACGCGCTGTAGAACCTACCCCAACTCCGTCGCCCACTCCTGCTCCCTGATTGACATTTTTACCGTTTTGTGCTACTGTTGCGGCACCGAATTGGCCGTGCCAAGGAAGGTGAACCAAGATGAGTGAGCAAAACGGTACTCGAACGGCAGGTGACACGGACGTCACTACGCGACCAGGCGGATTCTGGAGTTTTATTGGCGGAGTGGCCCTCGCGGTCCTTGTGCTGTCTCTGTACAGTCACTTCTACGTGACCCCGGCCCACAAGGCTCAGGTCATGCTTGTCGCTGAGGGAGCTCAGCGGGCGGGGTACTCCGCTGCGTTGAAGGACCAGGCCGATGCGCTCCGGCTCGATAAGCCGGGGCAATACCGTGTGATCTTTAGCGGAGTCGCTCGCATCATGAGCGATGACGCTAGGGTCACACCAACCGTGCAAGCCTTGGTCGTGGATGCGGTCCCCGACACGAGCCTCAATCCGCCGCGGTACAAAAATCCGCGGTTGGTAACCGTTCCGCTTGTGCAAACTAGCGGGTGGGGAGTGGGAGCGAGCCACTTAGCCTTCGAGAGGAGGACAGTGCTCGGGAAGGTCGTAGAGACCTACCGATTTTGGTCAGCTCCGGTTGACCCAAATGGCCCACTGGTCACCACTGCCTTCGGGCAAGATCTCGACCTGTCCTTCATGGCAGAAAGGATCGGTGATCAGGTCGAGCCCGAGCTGCCCAAGCCCGTGGCAAAGTCGAAGTCGTCCGTCACGACGCCGGCCAAGCCCTCGACGGTCAGTACCAACCGGTAGCTGACCACCAACAAGCAAGCGCTCCCCGCCATACGGCAGGGGGCGCTTCTTCGTATATTGCGGTTGCTCAAACCTGTCAGATCTGCCAGGATAGGGCAGAAGTAACTCTCTTATACTATGTCTGGACACAGCAAATGGGCGGGAATTCGGCACCACAAAGCGCTAGTAGATAAAAAGCGCTCCAATCTTTTTACCAAGTTCGCTAACGACATTACCGTTGCCGCTCGGCACGGTGGTGGTGATCCTGGGTTTAATCCAACACTACGCGCAGCAATCGATGCTGCTCGTGCTGGAAACATGCCAAAGGATAATATTGAGCGTGCGGTAAAGCGCGGTACAGGCGAGTTAGGTGGCGCGGTTGTAGAGGAGCTGCTCTACGAGGGGTTTGGCCCGGGTAATGTTGCCATGCTGGTGGCGGTACTTACCGACAATCGCAACCGAGCCCTTGCTGATATTCGCACAATCTTCACCAAAAACTCAGGTCGCTTTGCAGAGGCGGGTGGTGTTGCGTACCAGTTTACCCAGCGAGGGGTGATCCGTGCTACCGTTCCAGCGGCCAGCGAATCTGCGTTTGAAGAAGCAGTTATTGAGGGAGGGGCAGATGATTACCAGCTTGGAGATGGTCATGCGGTGGTGTACACCTCTGTTCCAAGTCTCCACACACTTCGGGATGCTCTTGAGGCTCAGGGAATAAAAGCCGACTCTGCCGCAGTAGAATACGTTGCAAATACCCCAATTGAAGCTCCAGATTCTGAGCTAGAAAAGATTGCGACTCTTATTGAAAAGTTTGAAGATTACGACGACGTTACGGCGGTATACACGAATCTTGCCGAGTAATGATTCTGCTCGGCCTCGACCCAGGTACGGCGCTCCTTGGTTGGGGCATTATTGATACTGGTGCGAGTAATAATCTCGACACAGCTCGCTGTGTTGGGTACGGCTGCATTGTGACTGATAAAAGCATGACCGATAGCCAGCGATTACTCGCAATTGCTAATGGTCTCGAAAAGCTGCTCGATGAATACAAGCCCGAGCTCGTTTCAGTCGAAAAGCTCTTTTTTAGCAAGAACCAAAAGACGGTCATGACGGTGTCGCAGGCCCGTGGAGTAATCCTGTACATGGTTGAGCGCATGGGGTATCCACTAGTTGAGTACACTCCCCAGGAGGTAAAAATGTCACTCACCGGGTACGGGCGTGCGGAAAAACCGCAAATTCAGCAGATGGTAAAGCTATTATTAAAGCTCTCCGAGATTCCAAAACCAGATGACGCTGCAGACGCCTTGGCTATTGCCGTAACGGCAGCCCAAAATTTTCGCTTACGGGGGAAGACCCCCTAAGTGTGCTGCAAACCAGCGAATGCACCCGAGAAAGATTCGGAGCATTGGAGTTAGAACCAGCACAAGAATGCTCTTTACAGGCGCGATCCATCCAAAGCAGAGGTAGGCTAGGCCGAGAAAGCTAATTGGTGGCACCAGCCACAGTAGAAGCGGATTAACGGCAAGTCCGAGCCAGCTGGTTGTGCCAAACACCGTGTAAGCAACGGGGGCCGTGCCAATAGTGGCGGCAGCCGTTTCTTGAAGTGATGAAGTAATCACCCGGGGCACGTGCTTAAATGGACGCTCTAGAATTCGAGCCAGGTAGGGTTGCACAAACAGTACACCACCAATTGCTGCAAAAGAGAGCTGGAAACCTACATCACTACTGGGCAGTAGTGGGTTGCCAACCGACATCAGAAAAGCAGGAAGAATAAATAAACCGCCTCGGTTTGGGTGCCGGCCGAGGAGTTGCAGGATGCTGGCGATGCCTACAGTGAGCGCCCCACGCACGACGCTGGCTGACGCTCCCGTAAGCAGGCAAATGATTAGACCGATCAGTACTGAGTAGAGGGTGCGGGAGCGCAGCGAGTAGGTTGGCAAGATTTGCAAAACAATACCCAAGATTATCACTACATTAGCACCACTAATTGCTACCAGGTGACTGGTGCCGGTAGCACGGAGCGCGGCGGTTAGATCGTTACTGAGGCTCTGTTTTGCCCCAAGGAGGAGACCTGCCAAAAGCTGACCCGGTTCACCCGGAAATGAGCTGAGAATAGACCGCTGCAAACGCGCTCCAACCAGGGGGAACAGCTCGAGAAAGCCAGCTGCGCTCCCGGTTTTGATCGCTGTTTTGGCGACGATTGAGCCTTGGATTCGGTGTCGTTCCATCCAGCGCGCATAACTTTCCATCTGAAACGGAGGAGGTCGGGTGTAGCCGGTAATCTGCAGCACCTCACCAGGAGTTCGCTGAATAGTGCCTTTCTCAACAAGGGTAAAACGAAGGTTGGGCCTGTTGCCGTAGCTCGTACGTACCAGAGTGGTGGTACGATCATCGCGAATGGTAGACCCCTCAAGCACCAAAGTGCTGTCAGCGAAGGGCTTATTTGCAACGGCTACATAATTACTTTCTCGCCACCAGGTGAGGTACAAGCTCCCAGCTGCTGCAACAACACAGCAGGCGCAGGGGAATAGTACCCAACGCTTACGGCTCCATGTCCATACGGTTACTGAGATGATGACTGCACTCCACCAAATCTGGGTCAGGGGCAGTTCGGAGTATATTGGTAGCCACACCCCTGCCAACCAAGAAGCCATAAGGAGTAGTGCGGGGTACGGAGCGGGCATGCCCTATTCATACCCCCTATCAAGGCCGGAAAGAACCAAGTCCAGCCTTTGTAAAGCTGGACGCACCAGGGTAACATTGCTACCCACTTGACATAATGTCAAGTAAACTTTACATTTACTACGTACCGGCGAGCGTAAACCTGGCCGGGCACAAGTCACCTAATAGCAATACATGAGCAAAAAACCTGAAATCGAGGCTGAAGAGGTAGAAATCCAGCCAGAAGAAGTGGTGATTGAACCACAGACCGAAGACTACTTTTCTCTGTACCAGCGCGCACTGGCTGAGCAGGAAAACATGCGCAAACGCCTAACAACTGAGAAAGACCAGTTTGCCAAGTTCGCCCAACTCGGTGCAGTGCTCGACCTTCTGCCAGTTGTGGATAACTTTTACCGCGCTACTGACCACGTGCCGGCCGATCAAAAGGATTCGGCATGGATAACGGGAGTGCTCTACATTCAAAAGCAGCTACTAGACGTACTAGCACAGTGGGGGGTTGAAGAGCTCGCAGTAAAACCTGGTGACGCGTTTAGTCCGGACAGCCATGAAGCATTGAGCTCGGAGCAGAGCGAGAGCGTTCCTGCAGAACACATTATTTCCATTCAAAACCGTGGCTACACCATGAACGGCCGGGTTATCCGCCCAGCCCAAGTGGTAGTAAGTAGCGGCACTGAACCATCACATAAATAAGCAAAAGTAAGGAGCCATATGGGAAAAATTATCGGAATTGACTTAGGAACAACCAACTCAGTTGTTTCTGTAATGGAGGGCGGTACTGCAAAGGTAATTCCTTCTGCAGAAGGTCCAAACACTGTTCCATCAGTAGTAGCAGTCAAGAAAGACGGCGAGCGCGTAGTTGGTATGCCGGCTAAGCGCCAGGCCGCCACAAATGCCAAAGATACTATTTTTAGCGTCAAGCGCTTTATTGGTCGTACGTTCAAAGACGAAGAGACACAAGAAGACAAGGCTCGCGTTCCATACACAATCAAGAGTGGTCGCAACGATCTCGTAGAGGTTGAAATGGGCGGCAAGGAATACACTCCTCAGGAGATTTCAGCCTTCATTCTGCAAAAGCTCAAGGCTGATGCAGAGGCCTACCTTGGCGAGACCGTTACCGAAGCGGTAATTACCGTTCCTGCTTACTTTAATGACGCTCAGCGTCAGGCAACCAAGGATGCTGGTAAAATTGCTGGTCTCGATGTAAAGCGCATCATCAACGAGCCAACCGCGGCTGCGCTTGCCTATGGTATTGATAAAAAGAAGAACGAAAAGATTGCGGTATATGACCTTGGTGGTGGCACCTTCGATATCACTATTCTCGAACTCGGTTCACACGAAGGTGAAGCTTCCTTCGAAGTGCTCGCCACAAACGGTGATACCCACCTCGGCGGAGACGACTTCGACAAAAAGGTGATGGACCACATTCTTGCCGAGTTTAAGAACCAAGAAGGCCTCGACCTAACAGGTCAGATTGACGCCATTCAGCGCATTAAAGAAGCTGCTGAAAAAGCCAAGATTGAACTTTCAACCGCGCAAGAAACTGAGGTTAACCTGCCGTTCATTACAGCAGATGCCTCTGGACCAAAGCACCTTGTCCTTAAGATTACCCGTCCTAAGTTTGAGCAGCTGGTAGAAGATCTGGTTGCCCGTTCGATGGAGCCAGTAAAGAAGGCCCTAAAAGACTCAAAGCTCACTGCTAAGGATATCGACGAAGTTATCCTGGTTGGTGGTCAAACCCGCATGCCTAAGGTGCTCGAAACCGTCCGTGCCTTCTTTGGCAAAGAGCCAAACCGTTCAGTAAACCCAGACGAAGCCGTGGCAATTGGCGCTGCGGTACAGGGTGGCGTGCTGATGGGCGACGTTAAAGATGTGCTTCTGCTCGACGTCACTCCACTCTCCCTTGGTATTGAAACTTTGGGCGGTGTAATGACCAAGCTGATTGAGCGCAATACAACGATCCCAACCAGCAAGAGTCAGGTCTTCTCGACAGCGGCTGATAGCCAGCCACAGGTAGAGATTCACGTGCTCCAGGGTGAGCGCGAAATGGCTGCTGACAGCCGAACTCTCGCACGCTTCATTCTTGATGGAATCCCAGCTGCCCCACGTGGCGTACCTCAAATTGAGGTAACATTCGACATCGACGCTAACGGCATCGTGCACGTGAAGGCGCTCGATAAGGGTACTAACCGTGAACAAAAAGTTACCATTACCTCTTCAACCGGTCTTACCGAAGAAGAAATCGACAAGATGCGTAAGGATGCTGAAGCCAATGCTGAGGACGACAAGGCTAAGAAGCAGCTGGTTGAGGCAAAGAACGATGCTGACAACATGCTCTACACTGCTGAAAAAACCCTCAAAGAGGTTTCTGACGCAAAGAAGGATGTAAAACAAGATGACATTCGCGCGGTTGAAGATGCTATGACTGAGCTTCGGGCCATTCACCAGAGCGACAATGCCGAGAAGATCAAAGAAAAGACGAGCGCGCTTTCAGAAAAGCTTCAGGTAGTTGGTGCTGCAATGTACCAGCAATCAGGGGCAGAAGAGCCAAAAACTGAAGAGGCTCAGGCTGAAGAAGCTCCAAAAGAAGCGTCTGACGAAAAATAGTCGGTAGATGGCAGAGCATCAGCATGGGCTGATGCTCTTGAATCTGCTAATCTAAGCACCATATGGCTGGATCATCCGAATACTACGACCTTCTTGGCGTTTCCAAGACTGCCTCGCAAGACGAAATTAAGCGAGCATTCCGCAAAAAGGCCCACGAACACCACCCCGACAAGGGTGGTGATGCTGAGCAGTTCAAGAAATTAAACGAGGCCTACCAAACCCTCTCAGACCCACAGAAGCGACAGCAGTACGATACCTTTGGTAGCGCTGGAGCTCAGGGAGGTTATGGCGGCGGCGGATTCGACGGATTCGAGTTTAACTTTGGCGGCTTTGGTGGGGGTGGTCTCGGCGACATATTTTCAGATATGTTTGGCGCCGCAATGGCTAATGTACAGGCTGAGGTGCAGATTTCGGTGGCCCAAGCTGTGCTGGGCGACGATATCGATCTGCGAGTTGGAGACGAAAAAATCATGCTGCGCATTCCCGCCGGCACTCAAGATGGTCAGCAGATTGTCTTCCGAGGCAAGGGCAAGGCTTACCGAAGTGGTCGCGGCGACCTCTCAATTATTATTCGAGTTATTATCCCGCGCCGGGTCTCAAAGCGCGAAAAAGAGCTGTACGAAGAACTGCGCAAGATTCAATAGAGTGCAGGCTCTCTCTTCAAACCTATT
>CALBLZ010000247.1 GCA_937895715.1 uncultured Candidatus Berkelbacteria bacterium | reverse complement strand
GGTGAGAACCCGCGAGGGTGTGTAATTGCTGGGAGCAATTACACGTACTATGTCAAAACTTTGTAGTCCGCAAAGCGGACAGTTCTAACGAATCCTGTTTATTAGTTATTCGCACAAATTTCCTCACGCAACTTCATCCACAACTTACCCATTCGGTTCTCACCTTTTTTGTCGGATCCCCACCCCCAGAAAGAGTCGTCTGGCACGTTTTTGATTATCTCTCGATCGCCGGAGTCTAGTAGTTTCTCTCGAACATATGGGTGCTGCTCGATTTTTGCCCGAAATAGTTCTTCCATAACCAGCAGCTTGTACTCCCCCCAATCTTCACGCCGCTTAGATTTATGAAGTTGGCCGAGTAACCGTGTTTCATGTGCAGAGCGGGCTTTTCGAATAAGATCCCTAATCTCATCATCAGTAAAGCTTGTGGCCTGGTATGCATGCTCTGCTGTTGGCCATAGCTCCCCCTGATATTCAACCGCAAAGGCTGAAAAATTGGACAGTGGGTAAAACTCATCTTCCCACATTAAAACTGGAGGCAGATCAGACATAGAAACAGGAATATTTACGCTACTATTACAGTAATAGTACACATATGCGTCACATATTTCTTATATCTTGCTCAAAAAAGAAGGGTGCCCGCAGGGCGCCAGCGGAACAGCTGTATACAAACCCTCTTTTTAAGTTGTCCTTACGTTATGCACGGAGTCAGAATCCAGATGCAATCTATATTCTTTCTGCGAAACATGGGTTAGTTCCTTTAGATGAACAGCTTGTGCCATATGACAATACTCTTCACTCACTACATAGCGAGCAAAGAACAGTCTGGGGTAACAGAGTTGCTGAACAACTTTCCCTCGTATCAGATATAGCCAGTGACTCATTTACCATTCTTGCTGGAGAGCTATATATGCAGCCACTTAGGGCGCATATCCACCACATCAATCTTCCCCTTAAAGGCTTAGGTCTCGGCAAGCGGTTAGCCTACCTCAAAGCTCATGTCTGATATCTGCACAGAACTGCACAGATTGGTACACGGCGGCAGGCGCTTTTCCTATCCGTTCAATCCCCTAGGTATTCCAAAGAATGGGATATACGTCCTCTTTGAGAAGGGAGAGGTGGGTCATGGTGGTGATCGGATCGTGCGGATGGGCACGCATACAGGAGAAGGCCAACTTCCTTCTCGGTTACAACAACATTTCTCTTTGAGTAATAAAGACCGAAGCATTTTCCGTAAACAGATTGGTCGATGCCTACTTATCGGTGATCCTTATGCAAATGTCTGGGAAATTGATTTTACGACTCGCCAAGCCAAGGAAAATTCTTCACATCTACGAGACATAAAGAAAGAACAGGTGCTTGAGGATAAAATCACAGCGCATCTTCAAGAAAGTCAGAGTTTTGTAGTGCTTGATGTTCCAGATAAATCCTTACGCTTAACTTTGGAATCCAGGTTAATATCGACAGTTTCAAGGTGTATTAATTGTTCTCCTTCAGCTGATTGGCTTGGGCTGCAGTCGCCAATCTTAAAGATTTGCCAGAGTGGTCTCTGGCAAGTTAATGAGCTATACAAAGAGCCCCTGCAACCCGGAGAACTTCTTCAGATTGCAGAGGCTTTAGTTGTGTAACGAAACCCTAGCGGAGTAGGCCGCCCAACTCAATCCCTATCACCCACTGTTAGCACTTTATCACCCCAACAGATTCAGTTCCGTTTCTCAGACATGTCGCACGATTATCAGTGTGCAGAAAAACAAGGCTGATGTTTCCTAAAAAGAGCAGCCAAATAATGATGCGTAAGGTCCCATTCGTAACGCGCCCAGGAGTTAATCCAGGCACGGTTGCAGGGGTGCCAACAATTATAGGGTTCGGTAGTTGCATCTCCCGGTTTGCAACTTCAGGTGATGTGGGGTTAATGGATGTGTATACAAATAGTGCTATGCCTAAGACAATGCTGCCAAACATGTCGCCGAACGTCGGGCTAATGCCGGTTAATCCTGTAAGAACTGCGGGTGTGCCGACTACGATTCCAGATATGACCACTAAGTTAATAAAGTTTGTGCGCCACTTAAAGTCTGGAGCCTCGGTCCGTTTGGTGAGCGCCTCCTCAAACTGCTCTTTTGCTTCAGCTGGTTGGTCGGTTGGTTGTTCCATTACGAGAACGCGGTTACACGGTAAATCTCTTGCTCGGTGGTAATACCGGCTTTAACCTTGGCGATACCATCGTCAAGCATCGGCACCATACCTCCTTTAACAGCAACGTCGTGCAAGCTCGCCATATCGACGTGAGCTAGCACTGCCTGTTCAAAATCAACATCAGGTTTGAGCACCTCGGCAATCACCAGTCGACCAGAGTAGTTTGGTTCCTCTGCTGTTCCCCCTGGAACCACTTTGCGGACCAAGCGCTGTGCGACAATCAGTTGAATGGTGCCGTTCAACAGGAACGGAGGAACTCCGAGCTCTAAGAAGCGAGTATGGGCTGTGATCGCATCGTTGGTGTGAAGGGTAGAGAGTACCAAGTGACCGGTTAACGCAGCGTTAAGGGCGATTGTGGCGGTTTCTGGGTCACGAATTTCACCCACCATCACAATGTCAGGATCTTGGCGAAGCGCTCCTTTCAACCCTTCTGCAAAGGTAAAGCCGCGGTCAGGGTCAACCTGACTCTGTTGAATTCCAGGTAGGCGGTACTCAATCGGATCCTCTAAGGTGAGAATCTTTTTTTCTGGGCTGTTCAGTTCTTTCAGAATTGCGTACAAGGTGGTGCTCTTGCCTGAACCAGTTGGTCCGGTTACTACAATCAGGCCGTATGGGCGGTGGATCGCTTTCTCTACCAACACAAGGTTGTGGTCGCTGAATCCGAGCTCTTTTAACGAGAGCGCCTGCATGTCTTGGCGCAGGATACGCATTACTACCGCTGGCCCGAATCCTGTTGGCACAACTGATACGCGGAAGTCAGCGTTAATGCCTCGTGGCTGCATGCTGAAGCGGCCATCTTGAATATTACTCTGCTCATCAAGCTTCATGTTCGTCATCATCTTCACACGGGAAACAATCTGCTTGTGCTGCTTCTGCTGAATGTGGGTTACCAAACGAAGCACCCCGTCGATACGGAAGCGCACTGATACCAAGTCCTGCTGCGGCTCTAGGTGAATATCGGAAGCTCCCTGGTTGTAGGCAGCGGCAATAATAATTTCGAGTACATCAGTAACACTTGCTATGGAAAGCTCTTTCTCGAGGTTCTCGAGTGTGGTGATGCGCTTGAACACGTTATTGTCCCCAGCATCCTTTGCAGCGACTTCCTTCTGCTTTCGTTCTTCAAGCAGTTTGGTGTAGGCATCAATAAGAAACCTAAAGCTGGTCTGGGAAACAACAGTTCGCTCAAACGTAACCCCATAGCGATTCTCGAGAATTGCGAGCTCGTCTAGTACTGATCGTTCCTCGGGATGCACTACAGCAAAGCGAATGCGGTCCTTGGTACGTAGGTACGGCGCATAGCCGTGCTTGATTACTTCCTCAAGTGGGAGGAGCTCGAGCGCATCAATACTGAAAGGGTAGTCTTCTAGGTTTGCGTACTCAAAGCCTAGGCTCTGTGCCAGCCCTTCTGCTGTCTTTTCTTCTGTCTTTCGGTTAAGAAACTTAACCGAGGCTTCAAGTGTTCCCATAGGAGCAGTATACCTTACCAGCGCAAGTGAATATTGTCTGTGAACCGTGGATCAGGCCAGAACCCCGCTAAGAAGTTTCCATCAGGCTTACAGGTTGCGGTTGATGTTTCTTCGTCGTACTCATAGTTTGGACAGCGGTCCTTAGCGTTTCCATAGCCACCAAACTCATACCCCTGCATTACACCAGGAAGGTTGTGGAGTTGGGCAACGGTGGAATCCTGTAGTGGGTCAAAGTCTCCTCCGCCATAGGTGAAGGCTTGAATGACCTGGGTGTCATAACTCGTAAACTGGTTACGCTGCGCCCAGTCGCTGTACGGCATGCGGAGCAGATCGGCAATCAAACCAGTTACCTTATTTCGGGCAATCTGCTTGAGACTTGCGCGGTAGGTTGCAGGGTTCTTTGCGTCGAACTCGCCCAGGATTGGGTCAGCTGGGTACACCTCGCCGTAGTGGTCGTTGGCCTTGGTGTTTCCACCCTTATTTATATGTGGTGTGGCCTCTCCAGTTCCGTATAGTATCGGTACCTCATTAGGGTCAAACCCACTTACCAACTCATCCTTGTTGAGTTCACTGTAGTATGGGTAGTACCCATCACCACTTCCCTTCACTGAAATATCGATACTTACACTGCCGAATAAACTATTTATGTAGAAGAATACTGCAATATAGATGCCGATTGGGTT
>CALBLZ010000246.1 GCA_937895715.1 uncultured Candidatus Berkelbacteria bacterium | reverse complement strand
TGAGTATCAGCTATTCGTAAAGGAGCGTGCTCGTACTAGTAATGGGCTTGTAGAGGTGGACGGTGTTCGGTATCGACAGTCTTGGAGTATAGATCATGGGACGATGACGCTATACCTTCCCGAGCAGCGCAAGACTTTGCTGATACGCACAGGCCGCACAAACCTAGCGACCCTAGACGTGTTTGCTGACGAGTACTACTACCTACCGGTGAATACCTTCGACCCTATCGGTCGTATTTGAAATCAACTGCAAAAGGAAAACCCTGATGTTTGCTACACGAGTCTTATTGCTAGTAAGTATATTGCTGTTTTATAGCACATCATCGGCTAGCACTCTTGTACGCCTGGATAAACAGAATACGTATATGTCTAGGGTTGTTATCGTTAGCACAGACTCAGGCACCACGTACAAGCCTGTATGGGCAGGTATAAAGGAAGGGGCGGTGGACTACACATATAGCCAGTACAACTTCTTCTGCACAGAAGTAAGACGACCTAGCCGTTTCAAAGAAGTGGGCGCGTTCACTATAGTTCCTGCAGAAAGACGTACGGCAGTGATGCTTTCGCGCGTGCATGATCTTGGGCAAGCTAGTGCAGATGCTGCGGCAGGTATGCAGATAGCTATCTGGGAGTTAGCAGAGGATACAGAGATAGACTTGTCTAGCGGTGTCTTCAGGGCGCGACCAACTATAGCGGTGCGTTGGTGGGCCGAGGGCTTTTTAAGGGAAGCTGGAAAACACCGGCTCGGTGGTAGCCAAACGTATGTAGTGGCACACCCTATATACCAGAACATGATTGTGCTTAATTACCTCCCTCTGCCGAAGGGCGGGGGAGACAGAGCACTACCTGCCCCTTATTGGGATTCACCTTATGGGGAGGGTGGGAACAACCATACTCGTACCGTACCGATGCCTAGTACCCTGTACTTGATATTGCTTGGCGTAGGCATCATAAGGGCGCTGCGATTAATAACCAATAGGAAAACACATGACTAACCGTAAATCGTGGAAAGAGTTTCAAGGGGCAGGGCTGCTATGGTGGATCAACCGTAGCTTGCACCTGTTTGGGTGGGCGATAGTCTTTGAGGTAGATTCGTTGGGGAGGGTGACTGAAGTATACCCGGCACGCACATCGGCCAGGGGCTTTCATTTACCTGAAGAGGACGCCGGCTTTATCGCGCTGACAAACCACCTAGCCAATATTGCCCCTGAACTTCAGGACGACTGCAAGGAGTAGCTGGCATGGCACGACTGATAATCCGGCGGGGGAAGGTACAACCACCGATACGACCAACACCACGTAACATGGTGGGGCCTGTAGTCCGTCCATA
>CALBLZ010000245.1 GCA_937895715.1 uncultured Candidatus Berkelbacteria bacterium | reverse complement strand
TAGGACCGTTATAGTTACGGCCGACATTCACCGGGACTTGGGTTCAGAGCTTCGCCTTGCGGCTAACCCCTTGCCTTAATCTTTCGGCATTGGTCACGTGTCACATCGTATACTTGGACTTTCGTCTTTGCACAATGCTGTGTTTTTGATAAACAGTCGGTTGGGCCTTTTCACTGCGACCCTCCAAAGAGGGCATCCCTTCTCCCTAAGTTACGGGACTAATTTGCAGAGTTCCTTAACGAGGTTTCACTCTTACGCCTTGGTATATTCTACCCACCCACCTGTGTCGGTTTGCGGTACGGGCGGCCACATAAAGGGCTCCAAGCTTTTCTAGACGGTCGATTCAAGAGACCGGGTTTGGACAAGTCCGCCCCCTTCTGCCACTTTCAGCCGGCATGCTCTCTCTTTTTCCGTGCACTTGAAGTTTAACTGTGACCGGTTCAGGAATGTTAACCTGATGTGCATCGCCTACGCCTTTCGGCCTCAACTTAGCTCCCGACTAACCCTGGGACGACGGTCGTTGCCCAGGAAACCTTGGGTTTACGGCGGACGGGGATTTCACCCGTCTTATCGTTACTTATGTCTGCATCCTCACTTGTGAGCGCTCCACGGTCGGTTCCCCTCCCGCTTCGCAGCACTTACAACGCTCCTCTACCACTGCGCCCGCCTTGGCGGACACAATCCAGAGCTTCGGTATAACGCTTGATCGCCAATCATTTTCGGCGCGAGACCTCTCGATGAGTCAGCTATTACGCACTGTTTAAATGGTGGCTGCTTCTAAGCCAACATCCTCACTGTCAATGAGATCTCACTTCCTTTCCACTGAGCGTTATTTTGGCACCTTAGCTGCTGGGCTGGGTTGTTTCCCTTTCGACTATGAAGCTTATCCCCCACAGTCTTACTGCCAAGCTACACCCGGAGGTATTCGGAGTTTGATTGAGTTTGGTAGACGGGTATGCCCCCTAGCTCATTCAGTGCTCTACCCCCTCCGGTCAGCGCTTGACGCTGCACCTAAATACATTTCGAGGAGAACCAGCTATTACGGGGTTTGATTAGCCTTTCACTCCGACCCACAGCTCATCCGAGAACGTCTCAAGGTTCACCGGTTCGGTCCTCCACGTCCGATTAAAGACGCTTCAACCTGGCCATGGGTAGATCACCACCGCTTCGGGTTCAGCCCGTGCAACTTAGCGC
>CALBLZ010000244.1 GCA_937895715.1 uncultured Candidatus Berkelbacteria bacterium | reverse complement strand
AGTTGTTACAATTTCTAACGGATCGACGCCATTGCCCAAGCTCTTGCTCATTGCCACTCCATCTGCAAGCACAAAGCCGTGGACTAGCAGATTCTTTGGAGTAGGCAGGCCTGCTGAAAGCAACATGGCTGGCCAGAGTAAGGCGTGGAAGCGCTGAATATCCTTACCGATCACGTGAAGGTCTGCCGGCCACTGCTCAGCTGGCGTTATTACCCCATCTACCACACTTGCAGCACTCGTAATGTAATTGGTAAGCGCGTCGAACCACACGTACATAACCTGGTTTGCATCGTCAGGAACCGGAACCCCCCAGCTAAACTTACTTGTATCACGAGATATAGAAACATCTTGCAGCCCCTTTTGATCAAGGAAGTTTAGCATCTCGAGGCGACGATTCTCTGGCCAGATTGCATACTCTCCAGAGGTAATCAGGGCACGAACCGCATCGGTGTACCGACTTGCAAGGAAGAAGTAGTTTTCTTCTTCAATCAGCTCAATAAACTTTGGATCGATCCCGAAAACACTCGGGTCGGTCACGTCATCGGCGGATGCTAGAAACTCTTCTTGCTTAATGTTGTACCAGGCTCGGTAGGTTCGCTTCTCAATATCTTTAGAACAGGCGCGCCACAAGGCCTGGGCCATAGCGTAGTGGTCGGCGTCGGTAGTGCGAATGAGCCTGTCTGTTTGAATCTGAAGTGCTGCGTAGAGACTAGCAAAGTGAACCTGCTGCTGATCAACGTAGGCACGAGGCGGCACCCCTTCAGCTTCGGCGGCACGCTGAATTTTTAGCCCATGCTCATCGGTGCCGGATTGAAAGAATACCGACTTCTCGGTAAATAGTCGGTGGTACCGAGCTAAAAAATCGGCCTGTACCACTTCTAGAGCAAACCCCATGTGCGGCCGCGCATTCGGGTAGGCAATTGCGGTAGTGATGTAGTAGGTATCAGGCATAACTCTCTCTGTTGTACGGCATATGGAGCAGCACGACAAGTTCTCCCTTTACTCCACCTGGTCGGGCAGATAACTCGGCAATAACTTGGGTGGCTGGCCCAGCTAGAATTTCTTCAAACTTCTTAGTCAGTTCTCGTCCAACAACCACACAGATACTTTCTTCTATAGATTGAAATTCTGTTAGCATTTTTAACAGACGCTCTGGAGATTCAAACAAAACGACGCTGTCGCAGAGATCAGAGCGCAAGGCCTCAAGGAGTTGTTTTACCATTGTTTGATGCCCTTTTTTCTTTGGCAGAAAGCCAACAAAGAGTGGGCGCTGCACCGGTAGCCCAGCAACTGATAGGAGCGCAGTTACCGCTGAGGCACCTGGAACCGGATACACCGGCAAGCCGACTCTTCGCAGTACTGCTACAAGTCGATTGCCTGGGTCGGAGACACCTGGAGTACCAGCATCGGTAACGTAGGCGACAATCTCCCCCGCTCGGACCCGCTCTACAACATCTGTAGCAGCCTTCTCGAAGAGGTTTGTAGGCATTGCCTCGCGCAGCGAACGCATAGGTACCTGTACGGCGTGGGCAGCAAGTAACTTACCTGTTACTCGAGTATCTTCAGCGTATACGACAGCCGCCCTGCCCAACACATCGAGCGCACGCAACGAAATATCCCCCAAGTTTCCAATAGGGCCGGCAACGATATAGAGTCCTGGTGTGAATTCTTGCTGCATTTAAGCTCCTGATTCAAATAGATCATACCACTGCTCATGTGATAACTCCTGAGCACGAGCAGTAATTGGTAGGTTTAGCGTTGCAAATAGAGTGGCAACTTCTTCTGAAGAGATACCCCGGATACCCGCAAACACATTCTTTAGCTGCTTACGACGCTGCACGAATAGCGCCCGCACAAACTTGAAGAACCTCTGTTCCTGTTCACCTGAATAGCGACGGGACGGGTGCAGTACCAGGTTAATCACTGCCGAATCAACCGCTGGTTCAGGCCAAAAACTCCGCGGTGGGACAATCCCAATAATCTCAACCGCGCAGAAGTACTGTGCCAACACCGAGAGAAATGAGCGATTGCTGGTATCGGCTGGTGCCGCTAGGCGTTCTGCTACCTCTTTTTGAATCAGGAGAGTAAGGCTGAGCGGGCGTGATTCTTCGAGGCGCTTGTCCTGTAAAAAGAGTTCGAGTAACGGTGTTGTGATCTGGTATGGAATATTCGCGATTACCCTGTACCCCTCTTTCGGGAGGTTGAGCGGAATTTGCTGCAAGGCGTCTCCAGGAACAACAGTAAGATCTGGTAAGTCTTCTGCAAGAATCTTTTGCATCACCGGGTCGAGCTCAAAAGCTGTAACCACTGCGCCAGCCTCAAGCAAGGCCTCTGAGAGCACGCCCATACCTGGCCCGATTTCGATAACAGACTCACCCGGCTGCAACCCAGAAGCAGTTATAGCCTTGGTGACCACCGATTGGTCAACCAAAAAATGTTGGCCCAAGCTCTTTTGGGACCAACCTTGGGCAAGCTGTAACCTGGTTCGTATCCAGGAAGTGTCGGTGCGGTTCATACCCGACAGTGTAGCGGAAAGCAACTAACTCTGTTAGTCCTCGTTGCTGGTGATGTACAGCTCTTCGAGGTCGTCTATCACCTTTTTGAGCGCCTCGTGCTGCTCGTCTACTTCGCGCTTTTTACTCTCAACGTACTCAAAGAGAATGCGTGGATTCTTCACGCCAAAAAGTGGGCGCTTGCCGTTGCTCGTTTGACCAAACAGCCCTTTTTCGCCCAAGGTCATTGCAACGTGGTAGGCTGTGCCACGATCAATTTGCGCCTTTCGCGCAAGTACCTGCATAGAAGCAGGCCCAATACGAAGACTCGTTAAGTAGAGGCGCGCCTCTTTCTCGGTCAACCCAATGCGTTCTATGTCTGTGACAAACATGCCCCTCTGTTTACTCGTAGTACATCCAGTATACCATTCAGCTGTTACCGAGTGTCAACAAACCTGGTGCTAAAGGCTGTGCTTTACCACGCAGGCGGGCCACCGTGTGCGGCGCTGAGACCATAAAGAAGCTGCTGCAAGGATTTGCGAACGTGCGTCGAAGATACTGGCAGAGCCGTACTTCGTTGACTTCCAGGTTTGAAGGTCAAACTGGAAAAGGCCGAAGTACAGGTTGCTATTCACCGCGTTTACATTGCCGCCACTCTCGCAACCCATAAGTGTGTTGAGCTTATCGCCAGGCACGCCAAACATATCGGTTGCCTCGTTAAAGAATGCTTTGTACTGACCCGAGGTTAGGTACGTTGCTTTGAGTTTTGTGCCCCGCCGAATCACCTTCGCAACCGGCTTTTTTGTAATCACCTTGTTAACTTGGGTTCGGGATGTTTCTACACCATCTTCAAACCGCAGCAGGTAACTGGTTGCAAGCGTCCCCATCTGGCCTTCGGTTTGCACCGCTGTCTTTCCTTTCTCCAGGGTAGCGTCGTCGACATAGGTGGTAAGGAACTCGATTGCGCTCGTGAGGGTAATGGTGCGCTCAGATACTCGGGTAATTACCAGCTCTATCGCCGTGGATTGTGTCGGCAGAATCGCATCTAGGCTTAGGTTCGTTGTATCTTTTGAGCCTAATGATATCTGTTGCTCTTCTAGCAACTCAGCAACGGTATGCTTCCAGGTTCGTACCAGCTGAGTAGAACTTCCCTCTCGAATAATTACAGGGAGCGCTCGAAATACTTTAATCTGACTGCCGATACCAAGCATTGGGTCGGGAAAGGCAAAGACCAGATCTTCTGGGAAAATAGTTACCCCAATGCGATCGAGCATTGCTGCAGTCGATGTATCAAGAAAGCTCCCCTGGTACAGCTCTGGCTGCCGATCGGTAGGCTCACCAGAATCCCGCACCGCAACAGGAGCATCGGCACTGAGCTCTGTACTTGCGTACGCCAGGTTTGGAGGGGTGATGAACGGTGGTAACGCGAGTAGAATCGCGGCGACAAGAACTGCCGTCAGACGTTGCATGACCACCATCGTACACCCGCATTATTTATGTGTCTAGACGCCCAATCTGGAGCTTTTCTGTAAAGATCTCAGGGCGTAAGGTCGCCGAAAACTTGCAAGAATCTTCTTGATTACCCCACCTGAGGAGCGTATGATATCTGTATATACCTGTAAGGACGAACATGGCAGCCCACAAAGCACATGCCGACGAAATCCAGACGTACTATTTTGCCAACTTGGGCGCACGTTTTGCTGCATGGTTTATCGATGGGATAATTCTGTTTGTAGGGGTTTTGGTACTGTCCATTGTTCTAGGCTTTGGTTTCCCCAATCTGTTCGGGCTCGACGACTTTGCGCGTGGCACACTCCTTTCTCCCTATGACAGCCCTACAATTGGCGTCTTTCTCGTAATGTTTTTCTGGCTCGGCGGGGGCATTTTCTACCACACCGCCATGGTGGCAAACTACGGGCAGACCTTAGGCAAGATGATCTGCGGAGTGAAGGTTCTAACTGTCGACGGTGCAATGCCAAGCT
Organism: uncultured Candidatus Berkelbacteria bacterium; assembly: GCA_937895715.1. Classification (GTDB taxonomy): domain Bacteria; phylum Patescibacteriota; class UBA1384; order CAILIB01; family CAILIB01; genus CALBLZ01. The sequence continues at coordinate 460 of CALBLZ010000244.1, read as the reverse complement.
GGGGCACCTCCTTTCTTCGTGCGGTATGTGCATTCCTACTCAGCCGCCAAATCCTATGGCTGGGCTACATCTGGGCATTCTTTCAACCACAACATCAAAGCTGGCATGACATGATTGCCAGAACATTTGTCGTAAAAGCATAACAGCACACCATGCAAGAACCTGCATCTAACCAGCACAATAGCACCGCAACAGTCCTTGCGGTTATTGGCGCTATATTGGTCGTCATCTCAGTAATCGCCCTGGTATTTGCAAATTGGAAAGACCTCGATGCATGGATGCGGGTTGTGGTAATTGCCGCTCCGATGGTACTGCTGTACATCGCCGGCTTGGGTAGCCGTGCGCACGAGAACCGACGCACCATCAGCTCTGTTGCTTTCTATACTGCAAACATCATCTTCCCACTCTGGCTCGGCGTGTTTCTGTACCAAATGAACATAATGACCACTATCGATAGTGG
>CALBLZ010000243.1 GCA_937895715.1 uncultured Candidatus Berkelbacteria bacterium | reverse complement strand
GTCATCGGTTCGACTCCGATATCCTCCACTTTACTTAACAGTGAACCGGGATAGAGGGGAGAAACAGGAGTAATGATATTAAGATGTAACAGTAACCAGGCTGTACGAATGGTTCAAGTCCATAACATCAACAAAAGCGATGAATTTATTAGCTAATGAGCTAATGAGCTAATTGACTTGAAGTTCTTTGACATATTGGGAAAAGCAATTTTAGTTGAAACGTGTTTAGAAGTTCAAGACACGGAAGATATTTAAAGCGAATAAGGGCGTATGGTGAATGCCTAGGCACTAAGAGGCGATGAAGGACGTGGTAAGCTGCGATAAGCTTTGGTAAGCTGCATACAAGCGATATAACCGAAGATTTCCGAATGGGACAACCTAATACACTGAAGGTGTATTATCCCGCTGTAAGGCGGGAAGCCAACCCGGGGAACTGAAACATCTAAGTACCCGGAGGAAAAGAAAATAATTTAATGATTCCCCAAGTAGTGGCGAGCGAACAGGGAAGAGCCCAAACCAGAGGAGCGTGCTCCTTTGGGGTTGTAGGACTGCATTTAGAAAGTATCATCAAACCGAACTACCTGGAAAGGTAGGCAATATAAGGTGAAAGCCCTGTAGGTGGAAATTGATGCGGACGAGCAGTATCCTGAGTAGCGCGGGACCGGAGAAATCCTGCGTGAACCAGCCGGCACCATCCGGTAAGGCTAAATACTCCTTAGTGACCGATAGTGAACCAGTACCGTAAGGGAAAGGTGAAAAGTACTCCGAACAGGAGAGTGAAATAGTACCTGAAACCGTACGCTTACAAGCGGTCGGAGCCTGTTAAAGGGTGACGGCGTGCCTTTTGCATAATGAACCTACGAGTTGCTCCTCACTGGCAAGGTTAAGTTCTTAATTAACGGAGCCGTAGCGAAAGCGAGTCCGAATAGGGCGAATATAGTCAGTGGGGGCAGACGCGAAACTTTGTGATCTATCCATGGGCAGGCTGAAGGTTAGGTAAAACTAACTGGAGGGCCGAACTCGTAAACGTTGAAAAGTTTTGAGATGACCTGTGGATAGGGGTGAAAGGCCAATCAAACTGAG
>CALBLZ010000242.1 GCA_937895715.1 uncultured Candidatus Berkelbacteria bacterium | reverse complement strand
CAAACCACCATATACCCAAAAAAATCAAAAGCAAATGGCGATAGCGTAACCCAACACCAAATCTTTTGCCACCAGCCTGCGAAGCACCAGAAGCGTTGCTTGAACCTAAACCGGATCACTCGTTCTAAACAAGAAGTTGCTGTAACCAAACCACAAATCTTTTGCTACTCGCTACCCGCTACCCGCTACCCGCTACTAGCTATTCTCGAAAGGAATCTCACATGAACACATCTAAATGGAAAAGCCTGCTCTCCTCCCGTAAATTCTGGGCAGCCCTGGTCGGCTTACTGTTCCTGACCATCCGGCACTACGATCCCAATTTCAACGTCCCGGAAGAAGAAGCCGTCGCCTTTATCTCCGTTCTGGCGGCCTACATCCTCGGCACCGCCCTGGAAGACGGCCTCAGCCGGAATACCGACCGGTAATTTTACGGGGAGAGTCCTCGGGATTGCTTACCCCTTTTCAGGGGACTCTCCGGGTACAGGAGTCTCGGCTTTGATACAGGCTTGCTCCAAAGCACTAAGAGGTGCAATGGATTTCCCTCACAAAGTTCGTTAATTTCGTTCTCTTTTTCGTGTATTTCGTGTCATTCTTTTCCCTCCACTCGCTAATGCCTTTCCCCTGATGTTTAATGTAACCCCGAAATTCGGCTTTGAAGCGAAAAAAATAAGTGAAAAAGAATAAATCCGAGCTTCTGATCAGCGAAAACGAGCCGAATTATGCCTCCTGATGTTACCTGTAACCCCGAAACTCGGCTTTGAAGTGAAAAAAATAAGTGAAAAAGAACCCATTCTTTTCCCTCTACCCACTGGGGTGCAATGAGTTTTCCTCACAAAGTTCGTTAATTTCGTTCTCTTTTTCGTGTATTTCGTGTCTTTCTTTTCCCTCTACTCATCTTTCCGAAAGGATCCAACATGACGATTGACCATTTTACAAACGATTGCCTGGGCGTGGACGTCTCCTATTACCAAACCAGTATCGACTGGCACAAATTTCACGAAGGTGGTGTGCGCTTTGCCATCATCCGCGCTTCGCAGGGCAACTACCTGCAGGACACGCGCTTTCACACCCACCTGGAAGGTGCTCAGCAGGCCGGCCTGATCTGCGGCGCTTATCATTATTTTGAGCTCAATTGCAGCGTTTCATCACAAATCAATACCCTGAAAGCTGCGCTGGGGAACA
>CALBLZ010000241.1 GCA_937895715.1 uncultured Candidatus Berkelbacteria bacterium | reverse complement strand
GGAATGGGGAGCATATTAAATGCAGCGAGCAGAATGTTAACGTAAGCGATTACGTACAGGAACATAGGGTTAATCAGATCGATCCCAAGTGCGGTGAGGGTGGTGGCAAGCAGTAGGATAATAACCCCGAGCAGAATGTTGCTGATTGGCCCAGCTAGGGCGATCATTAGTTCATCTCGGCGGTGCTGGAGGCGCATTGGGTTGTACATAACCGGCTTACCCCAACCGAAACCGAGCACCAAGAACATCACACTCCCGAGCGGATCGAGGTGAGCCATTGGGTTGAGGGTGACTCTTCCCATCAGGTATGGAGTATCGTCGCCGCGCTTATAGGCGGTCCAGGCGTGGGCAAACTCGTGAAAGGTAATTGAGAGAACAAGAGCAAGCAGGTACACCAACGCTTCGATCGGGTGGCTGATGAGGGTGAGGATGAACATAAGTGTCTTGATCTATTTCACCGGTTCTGGTACTCTTGCAAAGACCAGAACAGATTACCATAAAGAATTCTCATGGCCAAGTGTGCTCTCTGCGGAAAGGTTCCCGTTGCCGGAAACAACGTGCCTCACTCCGTCCACAAAACCCGTCGCATGTTTCGCCCAAACATTCAAAAAGTGAATGGTGTTAGCGTATGCAGCCGTTGCATCCGCACAATGAAACGCGCCTCAGCAGCTATGGCTGCAACCGAGCAAGCTCCTGCCGCTGCCTAGCTAAGGCCGGCAGTTTGTTGTTGGTATAAAGCGGTGGCCTCGGCTGCCGCTTTTTCTGCGGCCTCATGCTCCGCTTTAATATCGGGATGTTTTTCGAGAAATGCATTCCACTGTTTCATAAAACAGGTTTCGCACAGTGTCTTTTTTGGGTGCGTTGGTTCGGTGAGGATTCGTCCAACCTTACCGCATACAGCACAGCGCACATTGTAGAGTTCCTTGCCTTTCGTGCGCTCGAGTCGCTTTAACTTGCGACGTTCGGGAGTGTACTTGGGAACGTTAGTAAATCCTTGGCGCCAGTAGAACTCTTGCTCCTTAGCAGAGAAAGTAAAGGCTTCACCTGTTTCGATGTCGTAGAGGGTAATATCTTGAAAATCGGGGGCTGGTCCACGGTCGGGAACGGGAGTAGCAGGGGTTTGTGCATCCATGCGCACATCATACCAAGACTTACCCGTTCGCTCCAGTTCAGCTAGCATAGATACATGCAGTACACCGACCTTGCTCAGAGCAATTTACTCATACTACCTACGCAAAGTTTGCCAGCGGTAAGTACCTGGGCGCGTGGGTTGGTGCACAAGGCAGATTACTGGGAGCCAGCAGAGCTACTCGCGGTTCCGAATGTTGAAGATATAAA
>CALBLZ010000240.1 GCA_937895715.1 uncultured Candidatus Berkelbacteria bacterium | reverse complement strand
GAGCCAACCACCGGCGCTAGCAACGACCTTAAGCGAGCAACCGACATGGCACGTCGTATGGTTACCGAATACGGTATGAGTAAGAAGCTTGGTCTGCGCACCTACGGTGAGCACCATGGCGAGGTTTTCCTTGGCCGCAGCATGGTAGAGTCTCGCGATTACGCCGAAGATACCGCAGTTCAAATTGACGGCGAAGTGAGTCGTCTTGTTACCGAAGCAGAAAAGAAAGCTCACGACGTTCTTACCAAGCACCGCGACGCACTCGACCACCTCGCTAAGCTTCTCCTCGAAAAAGAAACCGTTAGCGGCGAAGAGCTCAGCAAGCTGCTGATCGCTGATACAGGCGTGACTAAATCAGAGACTAGCGTTGCATGAAGTGGCTCCGCGCCTTCTTCTTTAACGATTCGTATTCGGTCAAACGAGCGACCGCCCTCTTAGCCGTAGCAGCAGTTGCTAGTAACGGTCTGGGGCTACTGCGCAACCTGATCTTCTACCGGTTACTCACCCTGGAAGACCTCGATGTCTACCTGGCGAGTTTTCGCATCCCTGATCTAGTTTTTAACATCTTGATTCTGGGAGCGGTGAGTAGCGCAATCATCCCTATTCTCGGCAAGGTTTTGGCAAAGGATAAGGCAGAGGGAACCTGGTTGGCAACCAACCAGATCATATCTTGGTTCACAGTTATCTTCAGTGGCATAGCCGTCCTATTGGCAATTGCTATGCCTTGGCTGATTTCGTGGCTCACACCAGGTTTCTCAGTCGATCAGCAGTCGTCTGTTATACTTCTCAGCCGCCTGTTGTTGCTGCAGAGTGTGTTCTTTGCTTGGTCCTTCACCATTGGCTGCATGCTCAACACCATGAAACGGTTTAGCAGCTATGCGCTCGCTCCACTTATCTACAACACCTCGCTCATTATTGGTGGGGTTATCGCGGCAAAAACCACTATCACCGCCTTAGTCTGGGCAGTAGTCATCGGAGCTTTCCTGCACTTTTATATTCAGTACCGCGAAGCTCGCAAGGCTGGGTTCCGCATGCAGATTAACCTCTCGCTCAGTCCTGCAGTGCGCGAGGTCTTTTTGCTTATGATTCCGCGCAGCGGTGCCCTCGCCGTTTCTCAGATTGTGCTTACCTACTACACCTACCTTGGGTCACGTATGCCGACTGGCTCGATTGCCATATTCAGCGGAATGAATGACCTACAGACCACACCTACGGTAATTATTGCGAATTCGCTAGCCGCAGCATTCTTTCCCACCCTCACCTCGCACATTACCGCCAAGGACTGGGGCGAGATGAATGCATTGCTCCAGAAGGTAGTACGAATCGCCCTCTACCTGCTGATTCCAAGCGTACTACTGGCCCTCGTACTACGCGCTCAAGTGGTTCGCCTATACTTTGGTATTGGGGGTGCTGACTGGGATCTTACCGCAATTGCCATCCAGACCTTTGTGGCATTCTTGATCGGAATTATTCCAGCCTCCTTAGTTGCGATTCTTTCCCGTGTCTACTACAGCTTTAATAACACACGCACTCCTCTCGTGCTTAGCACTATTGCTGCCCTTGCCGGTGCAGGTAGCGCCTGGTACGGCGTAGAGAAACTTGGAGCAGGCGTTGCCATGCTCGCCCTAGGCGTAAGCATAACTGCCTGGGTACAGTGCATTCTGTACTTCATTGATCTGAGGCGTCAGGAACACGTGCAGATTGGTATGCTACAGCTCGCCGAGTACCTCGGTAAATACATGTTTGGCGGCGCACTTATCGGCCTGGTGAGCTGGGTAGGCTTATACGGCGTAGATATGTTCTACGGTGCCATTGGCTGGGAACTCGGCACCCACACCGTCCTTGGCCTCTTCATCCAGCTCTGTATTGCTGCCACGCTTGGAGTCGTCTCCTACCTTGGGTATAGTAGGCTTACCTCACAAACAGAACTCACATGGCTAAAGCGGAGCGTTTTTACCCGAGGATCATAGATCGCACCCCATACGGCGCCTGCTGGGTTGCTGGTCTTATTGCAGTAGCTCTCTTTCTCCTCGGAGCCGCCGCCGTGGTAAAAGGGGCGAGTTGGCTAGGCAATACTTCATTAGCGAGCCGCTTACAGGTTCAGAGTAATGCGAGCAAGGATTCCAGCGCAGAATTATTCGACGCAGCCTCTAAGGCAGCGCAGGACGCTGCTGACTCTGCTCGTAGCAGCGTACAAGATGCGGCGGCCAAAAAGCTTGAGGAGGAAAAGAAGAACGCAACCCAGGCAGTTATCGATGAAGCCAAGAACCAGTTGCAACTTGTTCTTCCAAGTCCGAGTCCAACACCCTAGCCCTCCTCAATCTGGTGTAAACCTGGTATAAACAAGTGTATGGAGCAAATCCGCAATTTTTGTATTATCGCCCACATCGACCACGGCAAGTCCACACTGGCTGACCGCATGATTGAGGTTACAAAAACTGTCGAGATGCGCGAAATGCAAGACCAAATGCTTGATCAGATGGATCTTGAGCGCGAACGCGGCATTACCATCAAGCTGCAGCCGGTGCGCATGTTGCACCGCGTAAACGGTAAGCAGTACATTCTCAACCTTATCGACACACCGGGGCATGTCGATTTTTCCTACGAAGTATCCCGTTCACTCGCTGCTGTAGAAGGTGCCGTACTCCTCGTTGATGCATCGCAGGGAGTACAAGCCCAAACGCTTACCACCCTCTACCAGGCAATTGAAACTGGCCTGACCATTATTCCCGTAATTAATAAAATTGATCTGCCACACGCCGAGCCAGAGCGCCGGGCAGAAGAACTCATGAAGCTTCTCGGCTGCCCTCGTGAGGAGATTCTTTTCGCCTCTGGCAAAACTGGGGAAGGAGTAAAAGAAATTCTCGATGCAGTTGTTGCTCACGTCCCCGAGCAGCAGGGCAATCCTGATGCACCACTACGTGGATTGGTTTTCGACTCTATCTTCGATCCCTACCGTGGTGTAGTAGCCTACGTACGTATTGTTGATGGCTCACTCGCCAAATCACAAACAACGTTCTTAATGCAGGGAAAGATTGAGACCGAAGCAATCGAAGTTGGATACTTCCACCCAAAGCGAGAAGCCGCTTCGCGTCTCGAAACTGGTGAAATCGGCTACATAATTACCGGCCTCAAGGAAGTAAGTGAGATCCGTGTTGGTGAAACAATTACGCTAGCGAAACACGGAACAACTGAGCCGCTCCCCGGCTACCGCCTGGTTACGCCAATGGTTTTTGCATCGTTGTACCCAGCTGATGGTGACGATTACAACAAGCTGCGCGATGCTATTGGTAAGTACAAGCTCAACGATGCAGCACTTACCTACGTAGCCGAGCACTCCCCCGCACTTGGATTTGGGTTCCGCTGCGGATTTCTCGGCATGCTCCACCTCGAAATTGTGATGGAGCGTCTCAGTCGTGAGTACGCAGTGGAGGTAATCGCCACCGTTCCTTCTGTTGCCTACGAAGTTTCCCTCACCAACGGTGACATATTCGAAGCGCACTCCCCGGCAGATCTGCCCGATCCAAGCACAATTGCCACCATCGCTGAGCCATGGGTGAAGCTCGAGGTTGTGACTCCAAAAGAGTACATGGGCAACATTATGGACCTTA
>CALBLZ010000239.1 GCA_937895715.1 uncultured Candidatus Berkelbacteria bacterium | reverse complement strand
GCCAGGCCGTCAAAGATAGCGAAAGCGCCCCGGATTTCTCCTAGAGCGCTTGCTTCTTTCGATGCCCCAGAATGGAGCAGGTTAGGGATGTTCCTCCCATCACTATGCCGACGACCGGCAGAATGTACACCGGCCAACTCTGCCAGTTTTGAACGGTGAACAGGCTGCACACGCTGCCGAGGAGGCTTATCGAGATGTCCCGACTCTTCTCTTTGGCGGCGAGTGCGTTGGCAAAGTAGGGAATGCCGCTAATCGTCATCGTAACCGCTTGAATGCCCACTGCCGCCTGGGGAGACCCGGCAGCGAGCCAGAGCGCAATCCCGCACGCTGAGAGAGCCATGCAGACGCGGTCGAGCGGCTGGAAAACTACACGACCCTTTTGTTTGGTGAGGGTGACGATTGCCACAATAGTCGACCCAACTGTCCATAGAGCAATCTGGGTGAGGGTGAGAAGGGGGATGCGCGACGCGATCGAGGAGCCAAAGGCTACCCAATCGATTACCGCTACCGTTAGCCAAAACGCGAGGCTTGGCTTAGTTGTTCCCGCAAGGACAGCCCTGCAGTACAGACCGTAGAATGCCACCCAAACTAGGATGGTGAGCCCAGAGGCTACTTCGACAATGCTCATGAGATACCAACCCGTCCATTTTTGATGAACGTGCAGCGATCCTAGCAGAAAAGAATGACTATGATAACGATTTTGCTACACTCAGACCATGCTTACCCAAGATCAAATTCAGCAGTTTCGCCAAACTGTCCTCGATCACTTCCATGCCGCAGACCGCCAGCTACCCTGGCGCAACACGCAAGACCCGTATGCAATTCTGGTATCGGAGATTATGTTGCAGCAAACTCAAGCAGAGCGGGTGATTCCAAAATACGAAGCTTTCTTGAAGGAATTGCCAGATTGGCAGAGCTTGGCAGAAGCTCCGCCGGAAACCGTGCTACGGCTTTGGCAGGGGCTTGGGTATAACCGCAGAGCGCTTGCTCTACAAAAGGCGGCTCAGGTAGTCGCAAGGGAGTACAGTAGCAAGCTTCCACACACGACTGAAGAGCTCCAAAAGCTTCCAGGTGTTGGCCCGTACACGGCGGGTGCGATTATAGCCTTCGCACTCAACCAACCAGTCGTAATGATCGAAACTAATATTCGGCGCGTGTACTTGCACCACTTTTTTGCAGACAAAGAGGGGATATCTGACAAAGAACTGTTGCCATTGATTGAAGAGACGCAAGACGCCTCTCAGCCGCGCATCTGGTACTACGCGCTGATGGATTATGGTGCTTGGATGGGCAAGCAAGGTGCAAACGCCAACACTAGGAGTAAACACTACTCCAAGCAAAGCAAGTTTGAGGGTTCTCACCGGCAGCTGCGAGGAAAGCTGTTACGTTTAATTCTCACCGAGCAGCTTCTCACAACAGACTTAAGCGTGTTGGCAGTGAACATTGGGGTACCGCCGCGCGATGTTCTTGCTTGCTTGCAAGAGCTAAAAGCAGAAGGGTTCCCGGTTCCTCTGGACATATAACGAGCAACGCCACCCTCCGGTTGGGGGGTGGCGTGTGCGTGTTTAGGGTCAGTGCCACTTCTGATAGTAGGCCCGAAGTGCGTCGTACCGGTCTTTGTCGTCGATGTCGACGCTCAGCCCCGGTATGTCGCAGGGAATGGCTCGCATGGTTACGTTGAGCTTGTCAGCGACCAGTTGTTCCAGCTCTGGAACGCTGAACCGGAGTCCGGCAAACCTCAGCGACAGCGCTAGTTTGAGGACGGTCATTGGCCCAAGTAGCCAGGCTAGCTTCAGCGTTCCCTTGCGGGAAGCTGTTGCCTTCTCGACGACATCTCTGAGCTCATGTAGCTTTTTCTTCTCGACGAAGAAGATGTTGCCGCCGGTGAGCTCGCCGCCCGACAGCGGAAGCTTTGTGCAGCTGAACCCGCTCAGATCTCCACGTCGCCGCTTGTACGCGCTGACGCGACATACCGGCCAGACGATGCTGGGCTCGCTGTCAGCGGGTATCTGCCGATCGATTTCACGCAGCATGTCGGTGATCGAGTCTGCTGTGAGGAAAGGCATATCGCTCGCAGACAGAATCAGCCGGTCGGATCCTTCTGCAAGGTGTGGCTCAATTAGGGCCAGAACCTCGAAAACGCTTGCCGACAAGCTGGTCGTTCCGCCCTTGGGTTCGGGCAGTACTTTCACCAGCTTGGAGTAGTCATCGCGTGCCAAAAGCGGGCTAATCCGTTCGGCATCTCCGTATACGAAGATGTTGGTGAACCCCGCACCTCGCCAGGCGTCGATGCAGTTGTGGAGCAGTCTGTGCCCCTGGTCGGGAGCGCCTGGGTAGGCGATCTCGTATGAGCACTTCACACGTGCTGCTGCCTGCAGCTCAGGTTTAGCGGCCCCTCCCGCTAAAAGAACTACAGGGGACCTTCGCAATCTTTGAGTATCCATGGTTGCCTCTACGCCGAGGACAGTACCAAAAAGTCTATAATTTTTCAAGTAACCAGAAAGCAACGCTGAGGCCAATCAGCGTATTGAGGAAGGGTAGATAGGTAAGTAGTTGCTTGAGGCGTTCCTCTGGGTTGAGCCCATTTTTTGAGCGGGCATAGGGGTTGCCCACGATGACTGCAACCAGTGAGAGGATAGTAAATATGAATCCAAATAGCAGGGCGCGGGGGATGTCCATGAATAGAACGGGAGCTGTGCCGAGTAGGGGATACAGAAGATACGTGCCGATTACAAAGAGTGTTAGCGCAAGAATCATGCTTGAGTTGCTCCCGAGCTGTACGGCTGTCGTGAGACGCTTGCGTCGTTCATCACTAACGATGGTAGTGCAGCTAGCGAGAAGCTGCTGTGCCATACACCAGGCAGCAACCGCAAGAATAAGGGTCCAGTTAAAGTTTGCGCCTCCAGTTAAGGCGTAGCCAACAAACCCAGGCAGAAGAATATAGCAGCCGAATATGAGGTCTAGGTACGGGCGGTAACGGGCCTGTAAGGGAGGCGCGGCGTAGGCGAGGGAAACTAGCAAAAAGGCGAGAAATGTAACGATAAAGAATAGTGACTGCACCAGTGCCGCGGCGATGAGCCAGGGCACAGTGTAGATGAGCATTCGCAGCCAGGCACGTTTCTTGTCTGCTACCGCAGAATCTTCTGAGAATAGCTCCTGCACGCCGTAGGCAAAGTAGCTACCCGGCAGCAAAAAATAGACAGCGAAAATCAGTACGCCCCATCCGCCGAGTGGAGTAAGAGTGTGGGGGCCGGCAAGCACACCGATCACAAAGGTGCCCAGAAGCATCGCGCGGAAATGAGCAGGAGGAGAGAGCGGCTTGCGCGGTAGGTGGAGCGTTTTCATTGCTTTGAGTATAGCGCAAAGCAAACGCCCCTCAACCAATGGCTAAGGGGCGGTGCGGGCTCTGGGAGAAGTGTTCCTTCTCTCAGAATTTGACGATCTGGTCGCGGGGGCGTTCTTGCCCAGGGTCGAGGAGTTGGCAGACTACTCCTCCTATAGCGTGGATCTTGCCGCCAACTGTCAGGCAGCCAACGGCGAACCCGTAGCGGGTTGGCGGCGCCCCCCGCTTGCGCTGTAACATCTGGATGGTCAGGCAGATGTCCTGTCCTTGCTTGATCGGTAGTTCCGGTTGGGCGAAGGGTAGTCGCATGAGTGGCAAGGGCTTCTTAAGATCGAGGTCGATCAGAAAGGTTGCTGCCGCATGCGCGATTGCTTCTGCTACGAACACCCCCGGGAATACTCCCATGTGATCTCTGTAGATCCGACGATCAACTCGGATTCTAGCTACTGCGCAACGGCGTTCCGTGTCGATTGTGATCTCTTCGATCAGTTGGAAGAGTTTCCCGTGGGGGAGGAAACCTGGGTGGTAGATTTCCTTACGCTTGAGTACCCGAGCAGAACTCGGAGCATTCCATTCACCCGGGCCCCGGTGAGACAAGAAGTCGGGCAAAAAGCCCGCAGCGTTGACAAGCTTGCAGCTTGTACCGGAATTATCCTGAACGCGCGGAGTATGGGGAGCCTTAAGAATAGCTCGCAGTGATGAGTAGGCGTTCATGTGTGACGCCGTGATTTGCTCTCGTTCTACCCCAAGGGCGGACATGGTTCTTCTCCCAGAACGGACACAACCGTTCAGTGGTGGAATCTAGCATATTTTCCCAAGTTTTTCAAGCAGTTACTTGATTTATTACCTGAAAATTGGTTTAAGTTAGTGCATCATGTCGGTACTCATTCTCTACCCAAACCAACTGTACCGTGCGACCCTTTCGCTCCCTAAGCAGAACGTTCAGGTGCTACTTGTTGAGGACGAATTTCACTTTGGTCCTACCATGTCGCCAGATGAATTACTGCAGTTTCGGGCGAGCATGCGCGCTTTCCGTGAGCGACTACTCGTAAAGGGGTTTGCGGTTGAGTACGTTGAAACAGCCGAGATCGCTACACTTCCAGAAATACTTAAGAAACTCGCCGGAGCAACAAAGCAGGTTGCAAGCTATGCACTCGGGGTGCACCCACTGGCCGCCAAGCACAAAGAGCTACTGCGCACTTCGGCGCTAAAGTGTACCGAGCTGCCAACGCCAGGGATCTTTTTTTCCAAAGAGTATGCAGCTCTTCAAATGCCGGCATTGCGCCGTTCACTCGTAACTCTTCCGGAGTTTGGTGAGCCGGACCGCTACATCGACGAAGCGATTGAATATGTAGGCGGCCTACGAGATACAAAAACAACCCCCATTCAGCGTTTGCCGATTGCCTATAGCGACGCGGGAGAGTTGGTTGAGCATGCAGTTGTGACTACCGACGAGGCGGCTCGTAAGTTGATTCAACGCGCTGTGGCGTGGTCGCTGTACCAAGGATTACTCACGCCAGCTGCGATTGCTGAAACCGTTGCCGAGCACGGGGCGTTCCATAAAGTACCAACAAAGGCACAGGAGCGGTTACTCAGGTTTTTACTGGGCGATACCGAGTATCGCTGGCTAAAGCGAGGGCGCTAAGCTTAGAAAATACTCGGGGGAAAGTAGAGAGTGTTACCCAGCGTCACAATATAGGTGAACAGGCCAGTGAGCGGGTTCATGATTGCGTCTAGAATCCGTAGGTTGCCAAG
>CALBLZ010000238.1 GCA_937895715.1 uncultured Candidatus Berkelbacteria bacterium | reverse complement strand
GATGTGAGCTCATGCGTATGCCGAGACGGCCATTCTCTGCAGGAAGCCTGGGGTCAACCTTGTCCTTACCTGCAGAAACTATCGTGACCGGGCCGGGCATGAATCGCTCGTACAAGCTGCGAGCTGTTGTATTGAGCCGAACATACTGCTCTGCCATAGCTTGGTCGGTTACCATCACTGAGACAGCTTTTCCGGCGGGACGGTTCTTTACCTCAAGCATTTTCTGCACACCTACAGGATTAGTAGCGTCGCAGCCTAACCCATATACGGTTTCGGTTGGGTACACAATAAGCCCGCCCGCAGATAAAACTGCACAGGCGGTTGAAAGTGCTTGGTCGAGGACGTCCGGAGAAACTGTAATGATTTGCATAGTCATGGTGCCGCGGGAGAGACTCGAACTCTCACTCCTTTAAGGGGAAACGGATTTTGAGTCCGTCGCGTCTACCATTCCGCCACCGCGGCACACCGTGATTTGCACTCTGTAGTGTAGCGGATTCTCCCAGATTTACCAACCCGTAATTTATCGTTTTTTATCGAGAATACTGCGGTACAGGCCAAGTGTACGCTTGGCGCACTCGTGCCAACTAAACTTTGCAGCTTGGCTAAACCCACGCTGACGCAAGGTTTCAACCATCTGTGGGTTAAACAGTACTTCTTGCATCCGCTCGGCGAGTGCGTCTACATCTCCGGTAGGGAAGTATAGCGCAGCGTCTCCGCCAATCTCTGGTAGTGAGCTATTATCAGCCAGAATAACGGGGGTGCCATAGGTCATTGCTTCGAGTGGGGGCAGCCCGAACCCTTCGTAGAAAGAAGGCATTACGTACATAGTGGCGTGGGCAAAAATTGAAGGCAGCAGCTCATCGGGTGCAAAACCTGGCGTAACAATGTCATCTACAAAGGGAGATGCTGCAATAGCGTCTCGGACGTGCTGTGGTGCCGCTTCTTGGCGCCCCACCAACACAAGCTTGTGTGGAGCTCCTGTCGCCTCTTTAAAGCGCTCAAAGGCAGGCAGAATCACTTGAATACCCTTGTGTGAACGCCACTGGCTCCAAAACAGAATGTACGGATCACGTGTTCCTAAGTAATCTTGGACCCGTTTTTTACTACCAAACGGAATCTCGTGCTTTTCTGGGCCGCCTAAGTAAATTAGCTCCATCCTGGCATGAGGGATCCCAAGCAGTTTTTCTGCG
>CALBLZ010000237.1 GCA_937895715.1 uncultured Candidatus Berkelbacteria bacterium | reverse complement strand
GCGCTGCCAGGGAGCAGCAGCCGCTGTTCAGCTCAGCCGTTGCCAAGGTGCTCACCGCCCTCGGCGCCCGCCCCGCTGCATCGGTTGATGCAATCAGGGGTGAATCCCAAGACCGAGGAGACCTTCGCGGCAACGCGGAAGTCAACCAGGAAACAATGCCCCCGCAAGGGAGTATCTCGGTTGCCAAGTACATCCTACAGGTGGAAGTGATCCAGGTCCGAAACCAAAAGGATCTGGACATTTTCCTCCGGCGGTTCAAGCCCCTCGGCGGCGTGACCTTCAACTTTGAGCACTCGGAGAGCACCGTGCATACGGTAATCGCCGCTGAGCTCAAGGACCGCGCAACGCTTGAAACCGTTGCCGCCTTCGCCGTCCGCGGCAAAGCGCGCCACCAGGACAACCTGGCGGTAAGTATCTTCTCAGGGCTGTTCAGCAGCTCTGGTGGAAAAGTGCGACAGGAGTCGACGGATTTCGGCACGCTGGAGCTCAATTCTGCAAAGAATGGCTTCGAGCAGTTGCTCGGAGTCCTCCAGCTGCACGACACCTCGGTCCGACCGCGCGCCGGAAACTGAGAAGGATGACTCACAAGGTTTGATCTCTCAAAAGCATAAGGCCCATCCCCACACCGGGGGTGGGTCTTGCTCGTTGTCCTACAATTACTCTGTAGCCGAAACTGGAGTAGCAGTTGGCGCTGGTGTTTCTAGTTCACCAACAGCAGTCTTGAGGGTCTTTTTTGCAGTATCGAGCGACTTTTTGAATGCCTCCTGCGCAGCCTTAATTGAGGCGTTGCGAGTTTCGTTAACCGTCTTCATCTTTGCCTTGTATGTCTCGTTGGCAGCCTTTACTGCTGCAACGTATGTTTCCTGCGCTACGCGGGCAGATTTGTCAGTGACAGACTTAGCACGCTCCCCGTTTGCGCAGTCTTCTTTAATTGATTCGACTGCGGCAGCCACCCCCGCATCACGTACCTGCACTGCTGCTGCAACGGCAGCCTCGCGCTGCGTACGGGCAGCATCACGACCTGAGCGCGCGGTGACCTGAGCCGCATCAATTGCCGCCGTCCGCACCGCAATTGCTTGTTTAACTGCAGCTACAAAGTCGCGCACCGCTTGCTTTTGCGCCTCGGTGGTAGCGCGCTGTTCGTACTTAGCACCAAACACATCTACCTGCTCAGCGCGCGTAGCGCGTCGGGTGTCGAGGGTGGTGTCTACCTTCTTACGAACCTCAGTAATTGTGTCTTCTCGTTTGTCTTGCGCTTTCAGACGAGCTGTTTCACCCTTCTTTTTAAGCTCGGAAACACGGTCTTCAACCTGTTTCGTTTTTTCACATACTTCGCCAGCTTTTGGAGTAGGCTTAGGCCGAGCCGTTGCCGGTGTTCGGGTAGCTTCAATCCTCCTCTCAGGCTTTTCTGAGGGCTCATTTTCGCGCGCCAGCGCTGGAGCTGTAGCTGAGAGGATTAGTGCGGTTACAACGGTGAGAAAAAGGAAGTGTTTCATGGGAATTCTTAATTGGGCGGTTAGAATTCTTCTGCGCCCACCGTGGTTGCGTACTCTTCGGAGTCATCAGCTGTGAGCACTTCTAGATCGGCATCCATATCCTTTGCCATATCAGCCTCAAGCTGTACGGCAAAGTCGTCTACTCCCTTAGCTGCTGCTAGGCTACTTGTAGTTGGGGTTGCAGTAACAGTAGCAACGCTTGCAGAGTCTGTATCTGCCACGCGCGGAGTGGGTGTGGGCTGCATGAGATACACGTATACAGCTGAGAGCACCAGGAGCACCCCCGCCGGAATGAAAATTTTCATGCTAGGATTATTCATACGAAGGAGATTACGTCTGATAAGCACCATAATTTTACTCCTGCACTAGCCTATGCGGCAAATTCCTAGACGCCCTCACCCCTTCCGAAGGCGCAAAAATCGAACCGGCTTAGTTCTACTCACCCTAGCAGCACTACTCTTCGTGATTCAGTATTCAGTGCGCGCCGTGCTACGAGAAGACACGCAGGCAGAAACAGCCACAGAAACTCTCCCGCCAACCACTGAGCTCAACGCCCTTGCGGCCGTGCAACCAAGCGCATCGCCAACCGTCACGTTGACTGAACTGCTTACTCAAAACTCTGACATAACAACCAACTACTACTTCCGCAAGATTAGTTCTACTACACCACTTGTACAGAATCCTGACACAAGCATGGTTGCGGCAAGTGTTCCTAAGCTCATCACCGCAACCTACGCCTTCCGCCAGATTGACGCCGGGAATCTCTCACTAACGCGCAACCTTGGTGACTTCGACGTTGAGTGGCAGCTTGATCAGCTTCTTCGCCAGAGTAATAATATTTCGTTAGAGCTTTTCTTTACACTATTTGGCAGAGACTCGATACGCAGTTTCGCCAAGAACGATCTTGGCCTGGCTTCGTACGACATCGACAGCAACATGCTTAGCGCTGGTGATGCCGCTTCTATTCTCGAGCGTTTGTACACCGGCACGCTCCTGAGTGAGAAGAGTACCGGGATGATGTTGAGCTTCCTTCAAAATACCTACAACGAAACCTACATCCCGGCAGCGCTTAATCCTGATGATTCGGTGTACCACAAAGTCGGTGAGTACGAAGACTTCGTTCACGACGCTTCGGTGATCGTGCGTAATGGCGAACCCTACCTGCTTGTAATCATGACTAGCGGGAATGGCTACCCTGATTACCCTCGTCGTACGCAGTACTTACGCGACCTTACCCGTGCGTTTTTAGAAGGCTCTAACTAGCAACTCTTGGTTAGTAGGCGTTGACAAACGCAACTTAGTTGCATATAGTTCGACTATGTTTGATTACCGCGACATTCTCAGAGCCTCAAGCCTGCGCGTTACCCCCCTTCGCCAAACACTTTTAGAGGTACTCAGCACTACTGCTGAATACTCCTACTCTGTTCCAGAGCTACTGCAGATCCTCGGCGAGCAGGGATTTACCCCAAACAAAACCACCCTCTACCGGGAAATCCAGGTATTACATGAAGCTGGACTTATCGAAGAGATACCTACCAGCGGTCGCGCACTGCGGTACAAAGGCAGCTGCGGCTCTGGCCACCACCATCACCACTTACAGTGCAGCTCCTGCCAGCGACTGGTGCATATCGATATCCCCTCGCTCGAAGTTGCCCTACACGCTGCCCAACAGCAAATGGGGAAACTAACCGGCTACAGCGTAACCGAACACTCACTTCACTTTACCGGCACCTGCCCCGACTGCGCAGCATAACTCCACCATGACCACTCTCTACTACCTTTCTGCCCTGCTGATTGTTGCGCTAGCCACCGTAGTGCCACTGCTTGTGAGCCGTAAGCACTTCGACGCCATGATTCGGGTGAGCTACTGGCTTCTGTTACTTGCCGTGGGGTCTGGCTTCTACCAGCTCCTGCATTTGATTACCGAAGCGCACGAGACTGGCGTTTCAGCCCTGCAGTACGCAGGGTGGTTTGTGGGTGGCCTACTCTTTTTTGGGGCAGTTGATATGCTGGTGCACCGCACCTTTCACCAGGCAGAAGAAGACTGTGCGTGTGAGGACTGCGACAAGAAAGCTTTTAACCCTCGCGCTCTTTCCTACATACTTCCAAACCTCGCCCATGCCGTGATGGACGGAGTGATTATCGTAGGCGGCTTCTTGGCAAGCCCGGCAGCCGGTTTTACGGCAACACTCCTAATCCTTGCCCACGAAGCCCCAAAGCAGGCGGGCGGGTTTGGACACCTCGTACAGATTGCCGGACTCACTCCAAAGCAAGCCGTGCGCACCTCCTTTGCAGTAGCAGTCGGCGGTATGGCTATTCCAATGCTCATTAGTCTTGGTCTTGGGTCGGTTTCGGTACCCCAAATTGCGCTACCCCTCGTAGCCGGTGGGTTTGCCTCCTTGGTACTCCGACAGCTGTACGCTAGTGTAACCAACCGCGGTACGCGGCCGTTCTGGGTAATCCCCGCTGGGATACTCGTGAGTTTCGCTGCGGTCTACAGCATCATGCTTGCACTGGCGCTTTTCTTAGGCGGCCACGGCCACTAGTCTCTTAGGCGGCGCGTAGCAGCTCAATCAGTGCTTCGTAGTTGCGTGATTCTTCAATCTTTTCACCATTCAAGAAGAACGTTGGCGTAGATGTCACGCCATTCTCCTTGCCACTGTTGAGGTCGTTCTCTACTTGCTCAGCTACTTCAGCGCTCGCAAAGTCTTCTTCGAACTGTTCCATGTTTAAGCCGAGCTTTTCGGCAAGTTCGATAATCTTCTCTTCGGAAAGTTCTTCTTGGTTCTCAAAAAGTAAGTCATGCATTTCCCAAAAATTCCCCTGCAGAGCAGCTGCCTGTGCACCATTTGCAGCAATGGTAGCGTGTGGGTGGATAGGATAGAGCTGGTCGAGCGGCATGTTGCGGAATACAAAGCACACACGATCTGCAAACTCTTCCTTAATTTGTTTGAGCACTGGGTAGGCCTGGCCACAGTCAGGACATTCGAAATCACCGTACTCAACTAGCACGAGTGGCGCGTCTGGATTCCCCTGGTAGTGGTCAAGATTAGTGGAAAATTCTGGCTCAAGCATAGTCATGCAGTTACTCGTAGGTACAACTACTGTAACGTAGTCGCGCACTCATCCGCTACCTCACGAAGGGTGGGGTATTATTTTTTACGACGTGCCTCGGAGGCCTGCTGATTGATAGTCGAAACAAAGTCCGCAAGCTTGGCCTGATCTGGTGTGTTCTTTGCGCTCGTTGTGTTAACGAGTGGCGCAAGCGGGCCTTCTTTTAGCTTTCCGGAAAGCCAGGTTACGAACTCTGGCATTTTTGCCGCGTTAAGGTAGTAGGAAACCTCTTGTTCGGTAGTAATTGCTCCAAGAGGCGCGGCGACCGCAAGGGCAGTAGATCTAGCGTCAAGTTGCAGAGGTGAACTACTTGAATCGAGTACCGCAGTTTGCAAACAGACCGCTCCCTCGTTGTTTACGTAGCTAACCAACGACGTCTGATTCGTTGTTGTATAGGTAGTGAAGGTGCCATCTGCAGCTACACCTCGACCCACCGTGCCGTCGGCGCGTCGGAGCGATGCAGCATCGCCGGAGCTCATAATCACCCCTGTTTTGCAGGTAGTATCGCGCTGGATAACCTGCCCCATTCGCTTCTTTTCGGTGCCGAATATACCTGCAAGATCCTCAACCGGCGTCGGCTTGCTGAACTGGCGCGGCGTTTCGATGGTAACAATCCTATCCCCCGTTGGCTCTTGTTGTATCAAGACATCGGGTGTTTGGTTCCAGTAAAAGAACCAGAGAGCTGCTGCGGCACCACCGGCAAGGAGCAGGCAGACAATAACCACAATCCAACGACGAGACCTTTTAACTGGAATCGCCTGGGGCTGCAGGGCAACCATCTCTTGGTGTGGATCTGGTGCACCGCTTGACGCAGGCTCGGGGATTGCGGCTGCCGCCGGCTCTGGTGCTGCAACCGCTGGGGCTGCCACATTTTCTGGCAAGGCTAGCGCAATAACTTCAGCTCCCCACCCTGCCTCAGCGAGGGCCACGCGAATGGCATCATCAGAAAATCCGCGCGCTCGGCACTGCGCAATGTAAGCGGCAACATCTGGATTCATTCTCCCTCCTTGTTCATGTACGTATACTATACCCCAAGTCCGTGATTTGGGTAAAAACGATCTGAGCTCTTGACTGACACCTGGGTTCAGAGTAATGCTAGAACTTGTCGCCTCAGGTCGATTGAGGGACAGTTTCGAGGAGCAATGTTTACCACTGATTGCAATTACACGTGTGCCCATGACGCGGGGACAATCATTCAACAACTTTTGTTGGCGCTCAGTGCGCTGACCACGACCAGTAACCAAGGACGGTATGAAGCACATGGCAAAGCCTAACCCAGACAACTTTCAAACGACGCGTGAGTTTGCTCTCGCCTCATTCGAGCAGTACGCCAAAACCTACGAGCAGGGTCACCTGAGTCGAAGGCACTGGGAAGAGTACAACCATGTGCGCGTGTTCTTTCTTGGGTGTATGGATGGTAGACACGACTTCGAAAGAGTCTGTAAGCTACCAACCGGCACCGTTCGAACCTACGGCATGCGCGGAGCGTTCAACCTTGGTTCGCCTTGGTTCGGGCATCTCCTTGTAAGTGATGTCGAGCGTGACGTCGTGAAACATGGGTACGCCCTCGTCATTGAGTCGTTCCACTTTTCCAAGTGCAACAATGCTGGATTAGGCTGTAAAGCCTACGGACACGATCTGACTGCTGCACGCGAAGGCATAAACCTTCAGCTCGCGCAGTCTCGTTTTGTCTGGCAGCAAGAGGCTCGGGTACTCGTGGTGGCTTGGGGCTACGATACTGACAAGGGAGACATCTACATGGTATCGGAGGATGGCTCCAAGGGAACCTACGTCAGCGAGCTTGGCATTGAGCCGAGTGAAGCCAGCGTACGTGCCCTACTCAAGCAGTACTACCCGAGTGCTACTGAAAAGCACGTCAAAGAAATGGCGTACCTGATTCTCCGGAACTCTGAGTACATCCGCGAGCTCAAGGATGGGGTGCAAACCGTC
Organism: uncultured Candidatus Berkelbacteria bacterium; assembly: GCA_937895715.1. Classification (GTDB taxonomy): domain Bacteria; phylum Patescibacteriota; class UBA1384; order CAILIB01; family CAILIB01; genus CALBLZ01. Next base: position 4,910 of record CALBLZ010000237.1, on the reverse strand, counting down.
GACCACACAGAGCGCATCGTGATCTTCGGACGCGGCGCACTCGGTGTGTTCGATATAAACACCGCCTTCCGCGTTGGTCCATTCTCAGACGACCTCTTTGCTCCGCTCGGCACTGCAATGGGCATCATCAAGCAGAACCTCGAGGCTGGCCGAATCCCCAGTGATCGTGAGATCCTACTGATCACCGCCGCTCTCTGTGAGGACCCCCACAATGGGCCGCACGTTCGGCAGTGCCAGTTAAAGGCGGGGCACTTTAAGCACGCAGGCCTCGAGTACCTCTTCGGGGCACCAGGAGCAACCAAGCTAAACGAGCTGCAGGAAAGTCTTCAGACGCTCAAGGGCAAGGTTGATGTACTCGCTGGGTATTTTGAGCCCGACATGAAGTTCATCGAAGTGTGCGATGAAGACTTGCCAAACGCACACCTCCTGCCAAAGTGGCCCCTTCCCAAGGTGGCAAACGGCAAGCGCCCAGACTGCTAGGCGCTTCAGGTGTTCGTATATTAGAGTTGCCCGTTGCGCACTGCGCGGCGGGCTTCTTTTTATTTGCATGAAAAATCCGCTACACTAGATCCATGCACACAGTGTTGAAGCGCATCGACAGTTGGTTCACTACCCTTGCCGAGCAGCACGGCCTCCTCCTAGTGCGCTGGTCACTCGGGATAATTTTCCTGTGGTTTGGGGCAGTTAAATTCTTCCCTGGGATTAGCCCGGCCGAAGAGCTCGCAAATAGCACGATTCAAATCCTCACCTTCCATGTTTTCAGTGACGATGCCATCCGCATTGGCTTGGCGCTATGGGAAACCGCGATTGGACTCTGTTACTTCTTCCCAAAAACCAGCCGCCTGGCGGTGTACCTTATGCTTCCGCAAATGGCCGGCACCTTTACCCCGCTACTCTTCTTCCCTGCCGAAACCTTTGCTCACGCACCGTTTGGTTTGACGATTGAGGGGCAATACATTGTAAAAAACATTTTGCTGGTAGCAGCTGGAATCGCTACGTTACGCCGCCCAAAATAGTACCCGGATATGCGAAAACCGGCCCCCCGAGGTGGGGCGCCGGCTTCGGACGGAGGAGCTCATGGCAGTTCTGCCACGAGCTCCTTCAATTTGTCGAGGTCGCGGGCGGGGATGTCACCCCGCCACAGTGAAAAGTCGTTGGGGTCCTTGTCTAGGTAGGCAAGGGCCATGCCCGCACGCTCGTTGGAACCAATACCTCCCTCAATGAGGTCGGCAACATTCCTCCGGTGGTACTCCTTAAGGAGACGATTGAATCGCCCCTGGTCGGGAAGTGCCGCCCAGGCACCTCCGTCTGAGTAACCGGCCGAGGTGACATTGGAGCCGCTGAATACGACGTAGCGATACAGTGCTCTCATCTCCGGCCAGAAAACGGCCGGCGCAGCCTCAACCCCGTCGAGGACTTCAGTGACGTGCTCCTGGAAGATTGCCAGTGCTCGCGGACGAGCACGCTCCACGACCGAGGCCGGGAGCTGGAGCAGTAGGACTGTGTCCCCATGCTCCACGATTTCGTTGGCGACGAGATCCACAACAGCCTTGCTGTGAAGTTGCTGCCTTGCCCTTTCTCCCTGATCAAACAGAGGAACCGCAAGGCAAAGCAACATGGCGACGACGATAGCGGCGGCTAACCAAAAGATCTTCATATTCTTGTTTGCCCGAACCGATGTTCGAACACGAAATACTATCATATTTTCGCCAAATAGTCAAGAGTATTTGGGCAAAAGCAAAACGCCGGCCCCTGGTGTGGGAGTCGGCGCTTTAGTGTAAGTCTCAGCCCCTGTGCATCACTACGCGGTAGATTTCTCCATTGGCATAGTGTAGCTCGAGCACGAGTGGGAGGCCCTTCTTTGTTAAGAGAATGCTCCCTGATTGGGAAAGTTTGGGGCAGAACCCCATACTTAACGCCCCGCGGACGACCTTGCGGTGAGGTGGGGCAATAACGAGTGGGCACTCGCCTCCCGCCTTAACCGAGGCAGCAGGCAGAAGCGCTACAACTACTTGATTGGCCCTTCTTCCTTCCGGGAGAATAACCGCCCAGCCGTAAAAATGACAAACAGACGAGAAATATAGGCCAAGAACAACTCTCATTCGTGGGCGGAATAGTACCACAAAAACCGCCCTTTGTCAATCTGGTAGGCGCTTTAATGTCTGTAAATATAGGTCTGCGCGCGCTCAGTAGAGCACCGAGCTACCTGAACTAGCCAAGCAGCTTATCGCTAAATTCCTTACGCAGTTTTGAAACTTTCGGATTGATCACTACCTGGCAGTACATATTGCTAGCGTTCTTGGCAAAGAACCGCTGGTGGTAATCTTCGGCCGGGTAGAACTCTTCCAAATGAGTAACTTCTGTAACGATTGGATCGGGCCAGACTTCTTTGGCTTCAACCTCAGCAATCACCCCTTCAGCCACCTTTTTTTGTTCCTCAGATGAGTAGAACACCGCCGATCGGTACTGCGTGCCGACATCAGCCCCCTGTCGGTTGAGTGTGGTCGGGTCGTGGAGCGTGAAGAAAATTGTGAGTAAATCATGCAGGCTCAGTACTGTTGGGTCGAAATGTACTTGTATAGCTTCGGCGTGACCTGTGGTGCCGGTACAAATTTGTTCATAGGTTGGGTTTGGCACATCACCACCGGTATAGCCCGATACTACCTCGTTCACACCTTTCAGAGCAGTAAAAATCGCTTCTGTACACCGGAAGCATCCGCCTGCAAGCGTAATAGTTTCTTCTTGTGGCATGCGCCTCCTTTTCGTTACTTCTTCTTTGGCTTAGGCTCGGGTAATTCGTCAGCAGTTATTTGTAGTAACTCACATAACCAGGCTCGGTCATGCCACAGCTCCTCAGGCACGCACAGATAAGGCTTGGCGCCCGGATACGGTGGCGCTAGGTGAGATTCATCGAGGAGCGCGCTACCACTCGCTGTGTGCTTCACAAAGAGCTGGTTGTCGCACACTAGGGCCGGGAGCTTGATGCCAATATACAAAGCGTACTCGCCAAACATCTTGCGAGTACGCACATCACCAAGACCACTCAATTGTTGCAAGAGCAGGTCGATTGTTCCCTGCTCAGTCGCCACTAACGCCCGATGCGCTTAAACATCGCACTCGCAACTGGGTACGAAATCACCAGAATAACCAGACTCCAAATAACCGCCCACGTCGCATGATCTTTAAGCGGCAGGTCGAGCAGAAGGGCGCGCGTGGCCTCTACTGTTCGGGTAACAGGCTGGTTTTCGGCAAAGCCACGCAGCCACTCTGGCATGGTGGAGGTTGGCACGAACGCGCTGCTGATAAAGGTAAGTGGGAAAATGACGATAAAGCTCATCTGCTGCACAAACTCCACACTCTTTCCCATTAAGCCAACAATGGCGGAGAGCCAAGAAAGGGCGAAGGTGAACAAGAGAATCAGACCGAATACAGCGAGCCACTCGAGCACACCAGCGCTTGGGCGGAACCCAACTGCAAGGCCTGCAACTACCATCACAATGGTGGCGAAGGTGTTACGCACCAGATCTGCCACAATGTGTCCGGCCAGTACTGAGCTTGGGATCATTGGCAGTGAGCGGAAGCGGTCGATAATGCCGCGCTGCAGATCGGAGGCAATGCTAAACCCAGTGGTCGTTGCTCCAAAAGCAGCCGTCTGCACAAAGATACCTGCCATCAAAAAGTTAATGTAGCTTACGCCACCAGTTTCGATTGCCCCACCAAATACGTAGCGGAAGAGCACCACAAACATGATCGGCTGAATAGTAACACCGAGTAGCATATCTGGCACAGCCAGAATGTGACGCATACTGCGGGCAATCATCACGTTAGTATTGCTCGCCAGGCGAACCAGGTAGGAACGTTTCTTCATGATCATTTGGCCTCCTCTGTTTCCTTGCCGGTAAGCTTGAGGAATACGTCGTCTAGGGTTGGGCGATGCATTGCAAAGCTGTCGACAGTAATCTTTGCCTTTTCTAGGTCGGTAAGTACATCTTTAATTTGAGAAACACCCTTAGTAACTTCCATGCTTAGAGCGCCAGTATCGGCATGAATGCGTGAAGCTTTTCCAAACAGCTTGTGAGCAGCAGCAAGATCGGCTGCATCGGTAAAGGTAAGCTCGAGGCGCTCACCACCAACCTTGGCCTTGAGCTCATCCGCTGTGCCCTCGGCAATCAGTACACCGTGATCAATAACACCAATGCGGTCGGCTAGCTGGTCGGCTTCTTCGAGGTACTGGGTAGTGAGAAGCACAGTTGTGCCGTCAGCAACGAGACCCTTAATAATCCCCCACATTGAGCGGCGGCTTGCAGGATCGAGACCGGTTGTTGGCTCGTCTAGGAACAGAACTGGTGGAGAGGTAATAATGCTAGCTGCCAAATCGAGGCGTCGGCGCATACCACCGGAGTAGGTTTTAGCCAACCGATTTGCGGCGTCGGTAAGATCGAAACGCTCAATAAGCTCGGCCGCTCGTGCCTTGGCGTCTGCTTTAGACATACCGTAGAGGCGACCAATCATCTCAAGGTTGAAAATACCAGGCAGGAGATCATCTACCGAAGTAGACTGACCGGTTAAGCCCATGCCTTGGCGGACGTCATCGGCTTGAGTCGATACGTCGAAACCATTTACCGTTGCTGTGCCGCCATTGTAAGAAAGCAGCGTTGTGAGAATGCGAACCGTCGTGGTTTTACCTGCACCATTTGGGCCTAAAAGCCCGTAAATTGTGCCTTTTGGTACACCAAAGGTAATACCCTTGAGCACTTCGAGGTCACCATACGATTTTGTGAGACCATTGGCCTCGATAACGTAGTCGTTTTTCATACCTGTTAAGCCTACCAAGTTTTGCTCCCCCCTGCTACCCTTAGACGAGACATAACTACCGCCCATGAACACAAATATTGAACGGTATGACAAAA
>CALBLZ010000236.1 GCA_937895715.1 uncultured Candidatus Berkelbacteria bacterium | reverse complement strand
ATTCCGGCATAGCTTGCCAGGCTTGTTCATACTTGTCAGTGGGGATAAGGCTAACATCGCCCACGCCATCCTGCGTTATTTGCAGCGGTTTAGTACACATGATCGTCACCCGTAGCGACTCTAGGCTGGTCTTGTAACCTACCAAGCCGATATAAGCCAGGAAATGGTCGCTGTCATAGGCATAACCAGTGACATGCGCCATCGCCTGTCCATTACGCAGCTTTGGGACTGCTTCTGGAAACAGACGATTACCAGGTTTGGCTTTACCATTTTCCTTTGGAATGATTTTCCAAATGACGATCCCGGCATTGATCCGTGCCAGCTCTTCGTTGAGTTCCCGGAGAACATCGTACAGTCCTTTCCAGGGCTGCACACCGGTGAAGGTGACGCTGGCTTCGCCGCATTGGATATTGATTCTCCTATCTTGCACATCGAGGATGGCTTCCGCCAGAGCTAAAGGACGGTAGTTGGCCAAAACCGGTGGCAGTTTCTCACCTACTTTTGCGGTAAACAAGTATGCACCGAGTTCTGAATCGTAATTCAGAAAACCGGCTTTCCCAACCGCATAATCATAAGGATAAGCTGCACGAGTCAGTTCTTGACCGAGATCCTCCCTGGCTGGTAGTCCGCTGCCGTCTTTATAGGCAGCAATGACTATTTTGCCCTCTTTTTGCCTGGCGATGATGCGGTTCACTTTTTCGCGCAGGTATTTGTCTTCATAAATGTTCATTTGTTCCTCCTGTGGGGTTTTGAGATTAATTACCAACGTTGAAGTAGATAGAATCAGCCAACGTTCAAGCATTTCTGTACACAAACGTGTAACAGAATAGCAAACCCGATGACCCAAGGGTTTGGATGATCTGGTTTGCCATTCTATAAAAACGTGTAGATTGGTACTCAAATGGTCGAAGGGGGATTTGTGGTCCCCCTTCCGATCTTACTTCCCATCAATATGCATTGGCATCAGTACGTACAGAAAACCCTCCTCTTCCCCTAACGGGGATGCTTCGC
>CALBLZ010000235.1 GCA_937895715.1 uncultured Candidatus Berkelbacteria bacterium | reverse complement strand
TTGACTGCCTCTCTCGTGCTTTTTGGAGTTCCCAGAGTTTTTATTTCAAGGTAAACGATCTGTTTGAATCCCTCCCCACGAACAATCGCTTGATAATCAGGCATGTCTTTAGCAGGCAGCTCCTCTATGGAATCGATTGTAAGGGATGGCACAACCGAAAGGCAATCCCTGAATGCAAGTAATCCTTTTTTAGAGACATCTGCTTCTTTTAACATAACAACCTCTTTTAATACTTATTAAAACACAGGTTTTCATTAAAAACAAGGTGGATAACCAATCAGTTTTAATAGAATGGGAAGTTTTAATAACTATTAAAACTCCAAAACTGATCTCAAAGAAAATTATCTGTATCGCCCGCGAGGCCTATTCTGTCAGCACACACAGAACCGTAAAAAAGGTTCACAAACATTGCGTTTCCGACCCTTTTTTGCTGTTCTGTACTGCAATTACTACAGACACAAAAACGTTGGCTCTATCTTCAAACAAACGTTGGTTATTCAATCCACATCTATTCCAAAGGAGGATCACATGAATGTATACGAAGACAAATACCTGCGCGAAAAAGTGAACCGCATTATTGCCAGGCAGAAGGAGGGCAAGATCATCATCGCTGCTTATAAGGATGGCAGTGGCTTACCTGCGAGAGAAGATCTCGGTCAGGAACTGACACGGGCAGCTTACCCATACGATTATGCAGTTGGAAAAGCCGGTTTCCTTAACTACGATTCGGAACTCGGAGCTTACCTGTTTACTGCAAAATCGGGTGAGAAACTACCCCAAGTGTTAGCTAACTACCGAATTCTTACTCTAGGTGAAGCAATCCTCGATGTAAAGGACCGGAGTATCCATATTCAATGCGGCGAAACCAGCGTCACCTTCACCGGAGCACAACCCTGGAAAGGACTGTACGAAGTTCTGAGAGAAGTCAACGAAGAACTGGCTCGAGTCAATTCTGGGATTGTAGTCTGGAAAATCATTTCGAAGGAAAACGGGGATTCCAAATCGGGTGATCGTCTGTTTCCTGAAGCGGTGCCAAAGCTTCGGAACGGGCAAGCCATGGCACATGTCACCGGCTATGCCTATGACACCGACCACAATCTTGCGTACATCGGTCTGGTAGGTTACAAGACCAGTCTGGAATCACTACGAGTGACTTTGATGTGCGGGAAACCGCTACAAATGACTCAGGATGGTGTAAGCGATGTATCCCTGATTCCCACTGATAAGTATGAACAAGCCTGGCAAGCCAT
>CALBLZ010000234.1 GCA_937895715.1 uncultured Candidatus Berkelbacteria bacterium | reverse complement strand
CTTTGTGGGGCTTGCGCAGCTGGGAAGCTGAGTGCTTACGTCGCATTCTTTTGCACCGATGCCAGCACCCGGGCAAGTATATCGAACTGTTCGATTATAGCCAGCTTACCCGTCGATGGTATGTTCGGGCCGACAGTTACCCCGATGTAGAAATAGCCCTTGCCTGGCTGAAAAGTGAAGGGCCCAACGCTAAAGAATGGCGGGCAGAAGTAGACCGTTACCGCACCCAAGAGGCCACCCGCAAGCGCTAGCAAATAGGTGGCGGAATAGGACAGGATAGCACACGCAATAGGATGTACTAGCATAGGCGATAGGATGGAATAGGACAGGAGATGGGGCAGGATAGGCCATAAGCTAGGGCGGAAGATAGGCCGCACTAGGCCAAGCAGTAGGGCGCAGTATCTCAGCATAGGTGTACAAACGCTTTTAGGATAGGCAACAGGCAAAGGAGAGGGGTAAAGATTATGGGCAAGTTGTTGTTACTGGTAGTGGCTGCATTCGTCGTGGCGATGATGGCACCCGAGTTGCGATCGCTTCTATTTGTGGGCGCAGTCTGTTTGATTAGTGGGTATGTGGCAGGGATGCAGCACAAGGGCGCAGCTGACGCAGAACTACACGCCAACCGGGCCGAACGTAGTGTATCAAATCGCATGATTGAAGCATAGACGAGGACACCCCGACATGGCATACACCACAGACATAGAGTCCGCCCAAATATTAGATCAACGACTTGATGCCCTGGCAGATACCTACGCCAACTTGCATACCATTGTTAAGCTGGCTATCGGTATCCGCCACGTCGGACGCCCCAGCAATGAAGAGCATGACGCTTGGGACGCAGGCATGGAGGACAGCTACAAGAAGCTGGACCACATGGAAGCGGAGTGCAGAGCCATGAAGCGTATCCTTCTCCCCGAAGAGTAGACGCAGGCAGTATCGAGCAATCAAGAAGTAACAGGGGGCAAATGGTATCACAAGATACTGTTTGCCCCTCTTGTATTTGTCGTACCCACGTATGCGCCCTATTTGTGTACCCCGCACATGCATGGTACAATGTGGACCATAGATTATAGTTTTTGTTCACCCATTAAACGGAGGATGTAATGACAGAAGATAAGTTAGACGCAATAATCAAAGTTCGATGCCGAGCATATGATAAACAGATGCTTGCGGACTTGGCGCTTGCTACCCAGGAAAGCGAAAGCGAAGTTGTTAGACAGCTGATCGCATTAGGCCATGAGCAAGTTGTATCTGAAGCAGTAGGCAAGCTATACGCTGGCGAGAAGGGAAATAAGTTCAAGCTAACGCTGAGTGGGGATGGGAGCGATGCGAAGTTAATGGCGAGGGCCACAATGCTTTTGACTTCCATTCTTTACGAGCGAGAACGGCCCGACCTGGCAACTGAGGTAATGGAGGCCCTCATATTACCGTCCCTAGCTGGCGA
>CALBLZ010000233.1 GCA_937895715.1 uncultured Candidatus Berkelbacteria bacterium | reverse complement strand
CTTTTCTTTGCCTGCCACAATGACCGTCCGCAGACCGGCGGCATGGGCGACTGAAGCTGGAAGGATTGCTCCGAACAGCTGGAAGACTAGAGTGCCCGCGACACCAAACGAGAACAGCCTGCGCGTAAAACGCGTAGCATTCATAGAAGTATGGTTAGTAACTGATAAGGATCCCTCTCTTTGCGTATCATGACCTTGCCAGTCGACTCCCCATGGGCTGCTCTGGCAGATGCCCATAAGTGCGTGCGTCGTTTACATACAGCTTATTGATGCTTGGGGGTAAATGTCAACTCTCACAAAGCGTAACTCGTGTTTTGTATGTTTTGTTCATACTTTTTCATAAGAATTTTTGATCGGTAATCTTCGGAATGTGTTTGGAGTATGCGCGCTACTTGCTATAGTCAGTGCATGCCAGTCGACTCAATTCTCTCACCAGAAACTACCCCTCTCGAGGAAAGTGTTGATCTTTCACTGCGGCCCTCTTCACTAGGCGACTATGTTGGGCAGGAACGGATAAAGGAGAGTATTCGTATTGCGGTAACTGCCGCTCGAAACCGCAAGCAGAGTATCGACCACCTGCTATTCTATGGGCCACCTGGGCTTGGCAAGACCTCGCTCGCGCACATTATCGCCCACGAAATGGGGAGCACCGTTCGGGTTACTGCCGGGCCAGCGATTACCCGAGCAGGAGATCTTGCAGCAATCCTTACCAACCTGCAGCCAGGCGATATCCTATTTATTGATGAGATCCACCGTCTCAACCGAACAGTAGAAGAAACACTCTACCCAGCAATGGAGGATTTTGCCCTCGATATCATTCTTGGCAAAGGACCTGGCGCTCGCTCAGTACGAATCGACCTTCCCCCATTTACGCTGGTTGGAGCCACAACCCGTGCTGGCGCACTGTCACACCCACTCCGCGATCGTTTTGGAATCGTGCACCGACTTGAGTACTACTCAGATGATGAAATCGCCTCCATCCTGCTTCGCAGCTCTCGAATTCTTTCAATTGATGTCGCCCATGAGGCGCTTATGCATGTTGCCGGCAGGGCGCGCCGTACCCCACGCGTTGCGAACCGACTACTCCGTCGCGTGCGAGACTTTGCTGCCGTACAGGGGAGCACTTCAATAAGCTTGGATCTAGCAACCCAGGCGCTCGACCAATTAGAGATTGATAGTCTCGGCCTTGATAGTACCGACCGGTTGGTTCTCTCGACCATTGGCATGCAGTTTAATGGCGGCCCGGTTGGGCTTGAAACACTTGCCGCAGCTACCGGCGAGGAGCCTGAAACTCTCGAGGATGTAATTGAGCCCTATCTGCTCCGTATTGGGTTCCTCGATCGGACATCACGAGGACGTGTTATTACCCCCCTCGCACGTTCCCATATGGGATTACCTCTACCGTAGTGCTATACTCTGAGCTATGAGTAGTTGGTACTACATTCTCTCGTATATGATTGGGCTGTTTTTACTTGGCGTGCTGGCCTTTGTTGTGATCCTAAACTTCTTACGGTATCGATTTCGCGGCGACCGCACAGTAACCTTTATTGGCCTGTTTCTGTTTCTCTGTGCTATGAGCATGATCTCCACCCTTTCCCTTCTGCGGCCAATTGCTGAGGTAAACGAACAGCAGCAACAAAACAGTCTGTTTAACTTTGAAGGGTTCTAATGCTCGAGATTGGCACGTCATTCCCAGGAAAAGAGCGAGAGGAGGCAGTGTATGTCTTCCTTCGCCCCCACTACTTCAACTACCTTTCAGGAGTATTCTTTTTTGCACTAGTATTCGCCATTACCATCTTCTTTCAGTTCTCATTCAGCGAAGGAGCGCTCAGTAGAAGTCTTGGTGATGCCGGAACAAATGTGGCGGTGATTGTGCTCGGCCTATCACAGCTAATCTGTGCAATAGTTTTCCTGGTTTACATTCTCGACAACTACCTCGATATTCTGATTGTTACCGATCGCCGCCTGGTGTGCATCCGGCACCAGTCTCTCTTTTACCGAAAAATCTCTGAATTGAATTTAGAAGATGTAGAAGACGCCAACTCAGTCGTCTCAAGCTTTTTCCAAACCTTCCTCGATTTTGGAGACGTGACGGTGCAAACAGCTGGGGCGAGCGAAAACTTTATGCTGGATAACTTTCCGCATCCTCGTGAAATCGTAAGTATTATTAACGACCTTTCTAAACAGGCAAAGGACGGAAGACTCCAGCATGATCGCATTCCTGAGAGCGAGATCATCGGAGTTATCAACAATGCTAAGGTTCGCACCATGCAAGAACTACGCGAAGCAGGCGCCGTACTAACCGATGACCCACGTCGCCAGCACTCAATGAACCGTGGAGATTTTGCTCCGAACCGGAATGAACCTCGCTGATTTTTCTTACGACCTTCCCCCCGAGCTAATTGCTCAAACCCCAGCTGAACCACGAGATAGTGCGCGGCTTTTTGTATACAACCGCACCCTAGATTCTATCGAACACCGAACAATTAGCGACCTTGTCCAGCTTCTGCCAAGCAGGACCCATATTGTGGCTAACAATAGCCGTGTTCGACGCGCTCGCCATGCTGCGCGTGTGATTGGAACAGGTAAAGAGTATGAAATATTTGTACTAGAAGAGGCTGCAGAGCCTGATCACTACTGTTGCATGATCCGGGGTAAGGCGCCCCACCCGGGTTTGCAGTTTGTGATAACGAAAGACGGCACAGAAACAGGATTGCGAGCAACTGTAGTCACCAGTATTGTGCACTCAGCGATGACTACATTTGTATTAGCTTTTGAAGCTGATTCCGGCACTATTGCAGATTTGGTCGAGAGCACTGGAGAAATACCACTACCTCCCTATATTACAGAGCGCACCGCAAGTGATGAGCGCTACCAAACCACCTATGCAGGCCCCCTTGGATCTAGCGCTGCGCCCACTGCAGGACTCCATATAACACCAGAGCTTCGAGTCGAACTAGAGAGACATGGCCATACCTGGAACGAGGTGACGCTTCACGTTGGTCTTGGCACCTTCTTACCCCTCCGCGAAGATGTTATCGAAGATAACGAACTTCACACTGAGATCACAGCTATCCCGCAGACTGTTGCGAGCAGCCTCTCTGCGGCAATTACCGCAAACGCGAGTGTGCTAGCGATTGGTACCACCAGCCTACGGACCCTCGAAGGACACTGGCAGAATGGGCAGCTCGTTGCTGGTTCGCAACCAACAAATATTTTTCTCTATCCCGGTCAGCGTATTCATACCGCTAACCACTTGCTTACAAATTTTCACCTGCCACAATCATCCCTCCTCGTGTTAATCACCGCCTTTCTTGCTCACTCCTCCGATAGAAATGCGCCCCTTCTCCCCACCGCAGACGCCATCGCATTGGCCCAGCGACTCTACAAAGAAGCAGTGCATGAAAAGTACCGATTCTTTTCCTACGGCGACGCAATGCTGATATTGTAGAAAATTGGTTTGTTATACAGATCAAAAACCAGTATAGTACAGAGTATGATTAACCCTGAGCCAGTCCACCGCAGCAGCTCCCCATACCGAAGCTCGGACAGCGACAAGCTGCCACTTCGTGCAGTGGGAAATACGCCTACCACTCCTACCCAGAACCTACCCGGGGCACTTACGCCGCGGACACCTTGGAGCAGGCGTCGTAAAGTGGGCACAACTGCACTTGTACTCTTGATCAGCGTATTCGGGTACTCCTACTGGCGTTACTCTGCTGTCCGCGACGAGATTGTCTCGGCAAATGCCAACGAAAAAACAGCGCTCCTTTCATATAACCAAGAGAAAGGTCTCGAACAGCTCAGTCCTGCCGACTTTACCAAGATCGGCGATGGACGTATCAACATTCTCTTGCTCGGAATGGACGCAACCAGTGGCAATGTTGGGCTCACCGATTCAATTCAGGTGCTTTCAATTGATCCTATTGGAAACAAATCCTCAATCGTCTCTGTCCCCCGTGATTTCTATATGAAGGGAGAAAGCCACAAGCTAAATGGTACCTACAAAAGTGCTGAACAATCTGAGGAAGGAACTGGCGCCGAAGCGATCAAGCAAGCAGTTGGCACTATTCTTGGAACACCAATTTCTTACTTTGTCCTCACCAACTTTGCCGGCCTCAAAGAAGTTGTCGATGCGGTAGGCGGTATACAGGTAGATGTACCAAAAGGCTTCTACGATGCAGAGTTCCCGGCAGAAAAGGGAATTGGCTATGAGCCGTTTACTATCAAGAAGGGGTTACAGACCATGGATGGTCGCACAGCGCTTCGATACGCCCGCAGTCGCCATGCCGACAGTGACTACGGCCGCTCTTCCCGTCAGCAGCTTGTGATCGAGGCAATCCGAACAAAAACTCTCTCGGGCGGTGTACTCGCCAACCCAGTAAAGCTCAACAGCATCCTTACAGCTCTCGGCAAGAATGTGAAAACTGACATGCCAGTAGATTCTATGCGTAAGGTATTCGATATCTACAATAAGGTTACTGCCGAAAACCGAACCTCATTTGTAATTGATACGAGCAAGGCCCTCGGCTTACTCACTGACGGAAGTAATCAGTTCGGCTACATTTCTTACCCGCTCGAAGGCGACGGTGTATACACCGCCATACAGCGTTGGTACCGTGTACAAAACCCCGATCCAATCCTGACAATTGAACAGCCAACTATTGTTGTTGCAAATGGAGGAAACGCAACCAGTAAGCAGCTCCAGGAAATTGTCGCCACACTAAACGACCTTGGCTTCCGCGCCTCTCTCAGCACCCTGACTGTAAGTAAAAACTTACAGGTAAACAAGACAGTTCTCTACAGACGTAATGACCAAAAAGCGTTTAGCGCAAACTACTTACACTCGTACTTCTCCCTTACTTCTACCGAAGACACCCCGTTAAACTCAGATAGTGATTTTGAACTACTCTATAGTCCACCTAAAAAGTAGCAATGGCTAAACGAAGCTTTCTCGCTAAGCCGGTCTGGCAGTTCTTCCGTGGGATACCTGAGTGGCGCCGCCGGGTGCCCTGGAGACACCCTGTACTTCGAGCATCCTACTGGGTTGCCGGAGCACTTGCTGCTGCCTACGTTGTTGTTGTACTTACGGGGGCTTACTTTATTTACAACAAGAACACCACCAACACTGTTACAGCCTTCGCTGAGCGGATATACGCATACCCCGCTGCCCGCGCCGCTGGAGAAACCATCAGTCTACGACGTTTCCGCATCGAGGTTGCGGCACGTATGTTCTACACGCAAAAGCACGGCCTTACCGTTACCCAAAAGGAAACTGAGCAGTTTGTAATTAACGAGCTCATTACCCGCGTACTCTTTCAGAAGACTCTTAAGGATCGTAATATTTTTGTAGATGAACGCGCAATCGACGAAGAGTTAAAAACAATTTACGACCGGGTGGGGGGTAAAGAAAAAATGGCCCAGTTCCTGTCTGAAAACTATGGCGACTCAGTCGACATTGCACTGTTCGAAACCTGGCTTCGAGAAACCGCTCCTGAAAACGTAATCGAGCAGCAGGTACTTACAACAGCAACCGTGCGGCATATTCTACTCCGTGTTGACGAAGAAGCTAAGGCAGAAGATGTTGAAGCTGCGCGCAAAAAGGCTGTTGATGTGCGTGCCAAAATTGCGGATACTTCACAGTTTGCCGAAGTAGCAAAACAGGAATCTAATGACGTTGCATCTCGAGATGATGGAGGCTTACTTAAAACCACCAATCGCGGATCAGACTCCCCCGTCTTTTCTAAAGACTTCGAAGATGCCATCTTTAGCCTCCCAGTAAATGTTGTTTCCGAGCCAATCCGCACCTCATACGGTTGGCACTTAGTTGTGGTTGATCAGCGCAGTGGGACTGAAGACGTAAGCAAGAAAGCCTTTGCACAAAAGCTGCGCGACGCTGGATCGGTCGTAGTCTACGTTGGAAAGTAACCAGAGCTAAACCTAGACATACTCTGGTTTTTCGGCTAAATTACGGAAGTGCCCCATGCGCGGGGGCGTAGCTCAGTTGGTTAGAGCGCCTCCCTGTCACGGAGGAGGTCGCCGGTTCGAGCCCGGTCGTCCCCGCCAAAGAAAACAACCAAGATTTTGATTTCTAGTCCTCGACCTTCGGTCTGCGGAGACGAAATCAAAAACCAGGTTGTTTTTTAATACTGCGGAGACGGAAAATGTCTGTTCTTTATTTTGATACTTGCGGAGACGGAAAACATCTCATCTTTATTTTGATATATACGGAGACGGAAAACATCTTCTCATTTGCTTTTGATTCCCAAAAACAACTACAACGGTGATTCCGTCTCCGCAGGAACGCAGTTCCGAGGACCAGGAATCACCGTTGTAGTTGTTTTTGCTACACTGCATATATGGAAATTGCCCTTCAGCTCACTAACCTGAAAAAGCAGTACGGCTTGCGAGAGGTCGTGCACGGCATTAGCCTTACTGTTCCGGCAGGCGAGATTTTCGCGTTGATTGGCCCAAACGGAGCAGGTAAGTCTACCACGCTCAAAATGCTCGCTACCCTTCTCAAGCCAACCAGTGGTGAGGTAAATATTTTCGACCTCTCGGTTGTAGATCACCCTGAGAAAGTGCGCGAGATCATCAGCTACCTTCCCGAAGAAGCAGGTGCCTACAAAAACATGACCGGCCTCGCCTACCTCACGTTCATGGCAAACCTCTACACAGCCAATCCCGAGCTCGCCAAGCAGTTCATTGAGAGAGGCATCAAACTTGCCGATCTTGGGCCTCGCATAAAAGATAAAGCCAGCACGTATTCAAAGGGCATGACTCGCAAGCTTCTCCTTGCTCGCACGGTAATGTGCGCCCCTAAGCTGGTAATCCTCGATGAACCAACCAGTGGCCTCGATATCATAAACGCCATGAGTATTCGCACTACCATTAAGGAGCTGGCAAAGGCTGGACTCACCGTGATTCTCTCCAGCCACAACATGCTCGAGATCGAATACCTATCAGACAGAGTTGGACTAATTTCAGATGGCAACCTGCACGATGTAGGCTCACCCAAGCACCTCAAAGAAAAATACAAGGCTGAGAACCTTGAGCAAGTGTTTATGCGTGCCACGGGGAACGAACCAATAAAGGAGGCAGCATGAGATCATTCTTTATTCTCTTGCAAAAAGAGCTCAGAGAACTATTCACCTGGCAGATTGTCGTGCCAATTGTGCTTGTGGCAGCAATCTTTCTAGGGCTTGGGAGTGTAATCAGTAGTGAGCAAGAAAAAGCCAAGGGCAGTCAGCGTATTCTGGTGGTAGATAATGATGGCTCCGCTGCCTCAGCCACGGTTAAAGACCTGCTCGGCAAGGCGAACTTTACCGTAATCACAGCCTCAGATCAGCCAGAGAACACGTTGGTAGAACAGGCGAAAAAAGAGAACACCTCAGTCGCTCTCGTCATACCCAAAGGATTCGGCGAAGGGGTAGCCAGCAATACGATTCCAGAGCTTACCTCGTATAGTGTGATTCGCAGCTTCTCAATCTCCGGTAACCAGAGCGGCCTTGTGCTAGAAAGTGCTATGCAGGCGATAAACACCTACTTTAGCGCCCAACTGATTTCAAGTGCAACAAGTATTCGAGCAGATAGAGTGCTCCAGCCAGTTGCCACGATTGAGAAAGTGGCAGTAGGCGATACGATTGCAACAGGCAAAACCTCACAGGTGCTCGGGTACGTAAACGCCCAGACGCTCTACATCCCCATGATTCTCTTCCTTGTGATCAGCTTTGCTGCTCAGATGATTGCAACAGCAGTCGCAAGTGAGAAAGAGAACAAGACGATCGAGACCCTACTCACCATGCCGGTGAGTCGAAAACAAATTGTTGTTACCAAAATGCTCGCCGCTGGTTTAGTTGCGCTGATAATGTCGGCCGTATACATGGTAGGGCTCAGGGGATACGTGGGCGGTTTTGGCACAATGGGAGAATCAGAAGGTGCTCGTGTACTCATTGAACAGCTCGGTCTCAACTTTACCCTAAGTAGTTATACGCTCCTTGGCACCTCACTCTTTATGGGGATCTTGGTTTCACTTGCCCTCGCCCTGATTTTGGGGAGTTTTGCAGAAGATGTAAAAGGAGTGCAGGGTCTCATTACTCCGCTCATGGTACTGGTGCTGATCCCCTACGTACTCAGCTTTGTTCTCGACTTCTCAAGCTTAAGCGGACCTGCCCGAGCACTCATTTACGCCATTCCCTTTACACACTCCTTCATTGCGGCCCCAAATCTCTTATTGCAACAAACTACTCCGGTGCTCTGGGGAATTCTCTACCAATTCGTAGTTTTTATTATCTTTGTCTACATAGCCGCCAAAATTTTCACAACTGATCGAATTGTCACAATGAAAATTAGCTTTTCCAAGAAAAAAGTGGTATAGTTCCTGCGTCAGCAATATTGCCTGACAGAAGACCCCCCTCGAAACCGACGGTCCCGCCCCTAGCTTGGTGGCGGGCCGTTTTCTTTTATCTGGTCATACCCTATAATATAGGCTGACAGTAAAAAAATTTAACGATGGGGGGGTAATGCCTAGCTACACTAATCTCCATACAAAGTTCATCGCAACGCTCGGCCCGGCCAGTATGAACTACGACGTCATGCGGGGTCTCGCGCAAGCAGGCGCCAATATCTTCCGCTGCAACTTTGCGCACCAGCAGTACGACAAATTTATCGAAATCAAAGCCTGGCTTGCTCAGATCAACCAAGAGCTTAACACCCAGATTGAGATTCAGGCTGATATCCAGGGGCCAAGCATCCGCCTAGGAACCCTCGGAGAGGCCGGATACTTTATGCAAGCTGGCAACGACTACTGCTTTGTTACCGGGCAGGCCGACCGCAGTCAGATTGACCCAAGCGAAATCCCAATCAACCACGAAGATATCCATCTTTTTGTTCAACCAGAACAAGATATCATCTTCATGAACGGCGCCATCGAAGGGACCATCACACACGTAGAAGGCAACAAGATTTGGGTTCACGTAAAAAACAGCGGAACGCTCAAATCTCACAAGAGCATGAACCTCCCAGAAACTGAGCTTGCCTCAGCGCTCACCGATAAAGACCGTGAAGATCTGCAATTTGTTCTCGAGCAAGGAGTGGACTGGATTGCTGTTTCGTTTATCTCAAACCCAGAGCAGCTCCACGAAATCCGCGAAATCATCGGCGACCGTCCAACCAAGATCACCAGCAAGATCGAACGCCGCGCTGCTATCGAAAATCTTGAGTCAATTATTGAAGCCTCAGACGCACTCATGGTTGCCCGCGGCGACCTCGGTATCGAGATTCCAATGGAACAAGTTCCTTTCATTCAAAAGCAGATTGTCGGCGCTTGCCACCGCGTAAAAAAGCCGGTGATCGTTGCAACTCAGATGATGCTTTCCATGAGCACGTCGTTGCGCCCAACTCGCGCCGAAGTATCCGACGTTGCTAACGCCGTATTTGATCGCACCGACGCAGTAATGATGAGCGAAGAAACAGCTGAAGGCATTGATCCGGTAAACGCACTCAGCGCCATGGTTCGCGTCGTGCAAGCCACCGAAGAGTACATCTACCACGAGCCAAACTACTTTACGAACTAGATAGGGCAAAACGGTCCACCCAAGCAATTGGGTGGGCTTTTTTTGATAAAGCTGGTACAACAAATCTGGAGGAATGAATTGGACCCAAAGCCCGTATTTGACTACGAACGTCTTCTCATCGTCGAGTTTGAGTACTGGAAACTGTACCTAAACCCCAACCAGGTCTACCTCGGCCGCTGCTACCTCGCCCTCAAGCGAGATGGGGACCTTGATCCCTACACCGACACGACGCAAGAAGAGCGGGATGAGCACCAGCTCATCATGGAACAGCTCAAGGTCGCCTTCGGCAACCTGTTCCAGCCGCTCCGGCTGAACTACGACAACCTGCGCAACGTATGGCTGCACTGCCACTGGCACATTGTGCCCCGCTACGACACCGAGCGTGAGTTCGCAGGGCTCACATTCACCGACCCAAGCGGCGGCACCAAGAACTGGTCGCCCTACGACAAGGAGCATGAGACACCGCTTGAGGTGTTGCTGCAGATCCGAGATGCTATTCGCGAAGAACTTGCGAAAGCATAACAAGAACGCCGCCCCCGGAATCCCAGG
>CALBLZ010000232.1 GCA_937895715.1 uncultured Candidatus Berkelbacteria bacterium | reverse complement strand
AGCCCCCCGACAGGATCGTCGAGGGGCTTAGCTTTTTATATACGTATTACTCGGGCTTTGACTCGGTGGAACCTTCTGCAGAAGGTTCAGCTGCCTCCATTACCACGGGCGGTACAGGCACGGTTTCATCCTGCTCTGGTTTTACTGTAGCTGTTTCACCTGGCCCACTCACCTGAATATCTACGACTGGCTCTTCGGTTACCACTTCGTAGGTTGTTGTAACCGGCTCTTCAGAAACTGGCTCAGTTTCTGCCTGAGCATCAACTACAGGCTCAGTAACGGCTGCCTCTGCGGCAGGCGCTTCTTCAGTAGCTGGCGCGTGGACTTCCCCTACTTCAAGCGCTACAACACCTGGCAAACTCGCACCGCTCAAAAATTCGAGTGCTGCGCCGCCGCCAGTAGACACAAAACTAAACTTATCGTGAAGGTTGAGACTGCTAATTAGCTCAACGGTATCGCCACCAGCAACTACAGAAGAAACGCCGCTCATTCCTGCAATGTACTCTGCTATTGCGGTACTCCCTTTGGCAAACTCGTCTTCTTCGGTGTAGCCAAGCGAGCCATTCCAGAAGATGGTTTTTGCATCTTTAAGGTGCTCCTTGAATGCGGCAACCGACTTTTCACCAATATCTAAGAAGCGGAAATGGTTTGGATCTTCTGAATCTTTTACATAGTCTGGCGCAAGGTAGAGCTTAGCCCCAAGGCTCTGCATAAGCTGCTCAGCCACGTGTCGTTTGTCTGGTTCAGCTTTTGAGTCGCCAATCTTGTCTCCTTGAGCAAGCAAGAATGTATTAGCCATGGCCCCGCCAATTAGGAACGTGTCAGCCTGTTTTGCGAGCGTGCTGATCATGTCGATTTTGTCACTCACTTTTGCCCCGCCCATAATCACCACAAACGGGTGCTCAGGGCTAGTAAGCAAGCTTCCAAGTGCGGCAACTTCCTTTTCAAGCAAGAACCCCGGGTAACTTGGGAGGTACCTTGCCGGAGCAACTACCGAGGCATGTGCCCGGTGTGCACAGGCAAAGGCGTCGAGTACGAATACATCGCCGTAGGCCGCAAGACGGTGTCCAAACCCTTCGTTATTGGTTTCCTCTTCAGCATAAAACCTGACGTTTGGAAGCACGAGGATATCACCATCGTCCATCGATGCTATCTGACTTTCAACCAGATCATCAAAGATCTTGTTCGCCATGTGCACGCGGCTCTTTGGAAACTCATCTGCAATACGCTCCGCAATTGGTCGCAACGATAATTCAGGAATCTCGTGGCCATCTGGGCGACCGAGGTGACTCATGATGATTACGCGAGCCCCCTGTTCAATCATAAACTTGAGGGTTGGGAACGAAGAAACAATGCGAAAATCGTCTTGGATTTCCCCATCTTTAATTGGAACGTTATAGTCAGCGCGGTAGAGAACTCGCTTCCCCCGCAGGTCAGCTTCTCGTAAGTTTTTCATGAGCATTGTTTGTTAGTATTTCTTGTGGGCGTCCGGATGTGGATGGAGAGAGGTATGTCCTAGCGTTGCCGCCAAATCATCGGCGTACTGGCAAACTTGTAGGAAGGGTTTCAACTTTAAGCTTGTGCCGCCAATTAAGAATCCGTCACAATCTTCTAATTGTAAGAATGCTTGGGCGTTTAGCTCATTCACACTACCGCCGTACAAAATGCGGGTCTTCTCGCTCACAACGCTCCGCAGTGCTGCCATAACCGTCTGTGCGTATTCCGCAGTTGCAGCATGCCCCGTACCTATCGCCCACACCGGCTCATAGGCTACCACAAGCAAATCAAGCTGCTCTGGAGACAACCCCTTTGTAAGGTGCCCCAATTCGTGTGCAACCTGTCGGGCAGATTGGGCATTCTGCGTATCTTCTCCTACACATAGGATCGGTGTGAGGCCATGTGCAAAGGCTGACTCAACTTTTTTTGCAACGAGCTCAGTCTTTTCTCCAAAAATGTGCGTGCGTTCAGAGTGGCCAAGTATCACGTAGTCCACCAGCTCTTTTAGCATCAGTGGCGAAATCTCACCGGTGAATGCACCCGAATCTTCGTGGTACATGTTCTGCGCCCCAAGCTTCAGGTGTGGCATACTCCCCTTGCCTGCGACATCATCAGCGAGTGGGGTTAGCCACAGAAATGGCGGACAGAGCACTGTCTCAATCCGTTCGATATGCTCCACACCATGCAGAACGCCGCGCGCCAGCGTGTGCGCTTCGGCAAGCGTTGTGTTCATTTTCCAGTTACCGGCAACGAGTTTTGTACGCATATACGGTAAGTATACCGCGGGCGTGTCTAGCTACCAAATACACCCTTTCGGTGCAGGTTGCGGTAGTAGCCAATCGCAAACCGATGGGCTTCTTCTCGCAGTAACTCTGCCACCAAGTGCCACCCTTCGTTTTCTACGAGTGGAAAGTAGTTCCAATCTGTTCCGTATAGGTCAGTTCGCTTACGGGTGGGTCCTTTCGCAACCGAACCAACCCTCACCCTGGCTGTGTCGTCGCCAAAAACAGCCGCTCGCACCTTAAGTACAACGCCCAGCTGTGCTTTACCTCCATCAATTAGTACTAGATCAGGAAGCGCCCAGGGCTCACCGGCTCCACTACTCCTTTTGCCGCGGTTAAAGCGTCGGGTGAGCACTTCTTGCAGCATTTCTACATCAGAAATGCCCACAACCGTTCGAATCTTAAACTTTTTGTACCGAGATTTATCTAAACTAAAGCGCGCACGCGCCTGCTCAGCTGTTTTTACGGGATCAACTTTGCCATCTTTCAAAATGCCACACACCGAAGACCCCACAGCAAACTCACCCTGGTTGTTCGAAATATCATAACACTCCATGCGAATATCTCGCTCAGGATCATACCCTCCCACAACTTCACTCCTATTCCCCCGGGGCTTGCTCACCCTAAAGGTATCAACCACGTACCGGAATCGCTGCAGTGCAAAGAGTCGGTCTCGCAGCATGGCAGCTTCTTCGTACCGCTCATTTTCTGAGGCCACCGCCATCTGCTGCTCTACTTCTTCAATTAATCCCCCTTGCTCACCCTTAAGAAACTTACGGATCTGGTCAATGTTGCGCCGATACTCCAGGGCCGTAACCTTCGCTGCGCACGGCGCTTCGCACAGTCCAAGCGAAGCAAATAGGCACCCGTGCCCAAGTTTGGCAAATTGATTAAATTTTTGCGGACTACAGTCACGGTACGGCCATATTCGCCGAATAGTGTTCAGAACACCCTTTACCGCGTAGGCCGAGGGGAAGGGCCCATAGTACTCCGCGTTCTGCAGTCGCTGACTGATCCGGTGCTCGCGTGGTAACTCACGTTTTTTGCGAATCAACAGGTCTTCCAAATCCTTTTCGCGCGCAATGGTAACGGTTGGAAACGGTAAGGCAAGGT
>CALBLZ010000231.1 GCA_937895715.1 uncultured Candidatus Berkelbacteria bacterium | reverse complement strand
CTAATCCTGTTTGCTCCCCACGCTTTCGTGCCTCAGTGTCAGTGCTGGTCCAGGTAGTCGCCTTCGCCACAGATGTTCCTCCCGATCTCTACGCATTTCACTGCTACACCGGGAATTCCACTACCCTCTACCGCACTCTAGCCTGCCAGTATCCAATGCAATTCCCAGGTTGAGCCCAGGGCTTTCACATCAGACTTAACAAACCACCTACGCACGCTTTACGCCCAGTAATTCCGAGTAACGCTTGCACCCTTCGTATTACCGCGGCTGCTGGCACGAAGTTAGCCGGTGCTTATTCTTTGGGTACCGTCATTCAACCAGGGTATTAACCCGGCCGGTTTCTTTCCCAACAAAAGTGCTTTACAACCCGAAGGCCTTCTTCACACACGCGGCATGGCTGGATCAGGCTTGCGCCCATTGTCCAATATTCCCTACTGCTGCCTCCCGTAGGAGTCTGGACCGTGTCTCAGTTCCAGTGTGGCTGATCATCCTCTCAGACCAGCTACGGATCGTCGCCTTGGTGGGCCATTACCCCGCCAACTAGCTAATCCGACATGGGCTCATCCAATCGCGCCAGGCCCGAAGGTCCCCGGCTTTCCCCCGAAGGGCGCATGCGGTATTAGCGTAAGTTTCCCTACGTTATCCCCCACGACTGGGCAGATTCCCATGTATTCCTCACCCGTCCGCCACTCGCCACCCACAGAGCAAGCTCTGCTGTGCTGCCGTTCGACTTGCATGTATTAGGCCTGCCGCCAGCGTTCACTCTGAGCCAGGATCAAACTCTTCACTTAAAATTGCATAGCCCGAAGGCCAATTACTTTAGATGCAGAGTCCGTCCAGCTCACCTACTCGCTGTACGTTGTACTTGCGTACGAATACTTTGAATCATGTGATCTGTTCGAACGTCTGCTGATGGTCAACTGCCACCACCAGACGCCCGCACAAGTCACCTGCGCACACTGTCAAAGATCTGCGAACGTCGGCCTCAGCGCCTGGTTCGTTTCTCGCTACGACGTTTCCGTCGAAGTGAGCCGCACATCATACAAGGGTTTTTGTTGCCGTCAACACCCTGTGATGATTTTTTTCGCCCG
>CALBLZ010000230.1 GCA_937895715.1 uncultured Candidatus Berkelbacteria bacterium | reverse complement strand
GGGGGTCCAGTTGTTGGCCACGCCGGATTTGTAGTGCTTACGAGCCCAGTGGTACTTCATTGGCAGGATCTTGTTAGGATCAGTACCAGAAGCATTCAAAATAGTCTTATTTTGAGTGACAGCATTATTCATAACGTGCATTACACAACTAAGGGCGGATAGATTGCCTACTGGCAGGACTCACAATCGGGGTCGTTGATCAGGCAGGCTTTTTTAGGAAGGACGATTTCGTCGGCACCCTGAGCGCGCGGCTCAGGAGCAGGAGTTGGTTCTTGCGAAAGAATCTCACTCATTGGAACGGACTGGGCAAGGGCAGGCTCCTGGTGCATGGCCGGCTCCATGGTTGGCATAAAGCTCTGGAAGCCACTTACTGCAGTGCTCATTGCCTCTATCGTGACGCTACCAGGTGATTCGTGGTTGTGCAACTTTTGCCCAGCTAGCTCGAGTGTAGATTTCTCGATTGACGTGGCAGCCATGGTGCGCAGGTAGTAGGTGGTTTTTAGACCAAGGTGCCAAGCGTGCATGTAGACATCGGAGAGAGCCTTACCGCTGGTTCCTTCGAAGAAGATGTTTAGCGACTGTGACTGGTCGATCCACTTTCCTCGGTAAGCTGCGATCTTGATGAGCCAGTTCATGCCAACCTCGAATACTGTTTTGTACTTACTACGAAGCTTTGGTGGAATTGAAGTGATGTCGCGGACAGACCCGTCGGCGCGTTTGAGCTCGTCGAGCATGGTTTCATTCCAGAGCCCAAGGCGCTTGAGGTCGTGTACGAGGTGGTCATTCACTACGGTGAACTCGCCGCTCATGTTCGACTTAACGTACAGGTTTTTGTAGATCGGCTCGATACAAGGGAAGCAACCGTTGATGTTGGAGATAGTTGCGGTTGGAGCAACTGCCATCATGTTTGAGTTGCGTAGCCCGTACTTTTTAATTAGTTCACGTACCGGCTCCCAGTTGAGCTTGCTAGAACGAGAAACACCAATTGGGATCCCACGCTCCTGCTCGAGTAGATCGAGGGTGTCGATTGGTAGCATTCCACGGTCCCACTTTGAACCCTTAAAGCTGCTGTAGGCGCCTTTTTCTTTGGCAAGCTCTGAGGATGCTTTGATGGCGTGGTAGGAGATGAGCTCCATGTTTTCGTCGGCAAAGGTAACGGCCGCGTCAGAATCGAAATCAATATCCATTGCAAAGAGTGCATCCTGGAAGCCCATTAAGCCGAGTCCGACTGGGCGGTGACGCTGGTTAGCAGTCTTTGTTTCTGGGGTTGGGTAGTACCCAGCATCGATAGTGTTATCGAGCATGCGAATGGCAACCTGAACGCTTTCGGCAAGCTTCTTGTTGTCGATTTTGCCATGAGCAAGGTGGCTAGCCAGGTTAACTGAACCAATGTTACACACAGCAGTTTCATCGGTAGAGTTGTTGAGTGTGATCTCGGTGCACAGGTTGGAATTATGAATAATACCAACGTGATCTTGCGGACTGCGCACATTGCACGGATCTTTAAAGGTGACCCATGGGTGGCCGGTTTCGAAGAGCATGGAGATCATTTTACGCCAGAGGTCTTTTGCTTCGATTTCTTTCCACAGACGAATTCCGCCTTTTGCAGCTTTCTTTTCGTACTCGATGTACTTCTTTTCGAAAGCGGCGCCGTAGAGATCGTTGAGCTCCGGAGTTTCTTCTGGGCTAAAGAGCGTCCACTTTTTGCCTTCGATTACCCGTTTCATGAATAGGTCGGGAATCCAGTTGGCGGTGTTGATGTCGTGGGTGCGGCGTCGTTCGTCTCCGGTGTTCTTACGCAGGTCGAGGAAGTCTTCTATTTCGTAGTGCCAGGTTTCCAGGTAGACACAGGCGGCTCCACGGCGCTTTCCACTGCGGTTGATTGCAATGTTAACATCGTTAGCAATGCGCAGGAATGGAATCACTCCCTGACTCTCGAGGTTGGTGCTCTTAATGTGTGAGCCGGTGGCGCGAATTTTGCTCCAGCTGGTACCGATACCGCCAGAGTACTTAGAAAGCTGGGCGTTGTCTGAGTACACCTTAAAGATGTGGTACAGATCGTCTTCTACCATGTTGAGGTAGCACGAACTTAGCTGTGGGTAGGTGGTGCCAGAGTGGAAGAGGGTAGGGGTAGACGGGGTGTAGCGGAGCTCGGAGAGGATGTGGTAGAACTCGAGCGCCCACTTGGTTCGATCGGCTGGAGCCTCTGGTAGTGCAAGACCCATTGCGATGCGCATCCAGAATGCCTGAGGAGCCTCCATGCGGCGGTCGCCACCTTCTTCTCGGTAGAAGTATCGGTCGTAGAGAACCTGCACGCCCATAAAATCGAAGAGTTTGTCGCGCTCAGGGTCGATTGCGGCAACAAGGGCAGGAAAATCAAACTCGAGCATCTGCTTGTCGAGACGGCCGTTATCAACGCCACTCTTAATGTTTGTAACGAACTCTTCGTTGTAGCCCTTCTCGCCGTCGGTAGTGCCATAGGCTTCTTGGTAGAGCCAGTGGAGTACAACCTGGGCTGCAAGCTTGCTGTAGGCAGGGTCGCGTTCGATTAAACTGCGAGAGGCAAGGATCATGCCCTTGCCGAGATCGGTAAAGGTCATGCCATCAAAAAGATTTGCCTCGGTTTGGTGAACCAATAGGTCGATGTCGACTTCTGGAGGATTTCCAATGTTTTTTACAAGGGTAGCGTAGAGGTGTCGGAGCTTCTTGCGATCGAGTGGCTTACTCTCGCCCTGCTCGTTGATGTAGTTGATCTTGCTCTTTTCAGCGACAATCTCAGCTGCCTGACCTGCCTTTTTTTTTTTTCTTATTTTGGCGTGCTCTGCGCGGTAGATAATGTAGGCCTTGGCGATGTCGAACATGCCGTACTCCATGAGTGTGCGCTCGACCAGGTCTTGGACTTTCTCTACCTCGGGGATAGAGGAGGGGAAGGTGAGTTCAACGTGGCGGATTGCGTGGTCTGCCATCATATCGAAAGCGCGCAGATCGATCAGCGGGTTAACGCTGCGAGCGGCTTTCTCCATGGCAATACGAATTTTTGTCGGTTCGAAATCGACTACGGAACCATCGCGTTTGCGGATCTTTGTAACTGGCATGCAAACTCCTCCTCAAAGTGAATTAATCGTTCGGGTAAACTGTTCGGGGTTTTCGAATGCTTCGTACACCGATACAAATCGGATGTACGCAATTTCGTCGACCTCTTTCAAAGCGGCTCGGACAGCTTCCCCCACCTCTGCGCTCGTGACCTCATCTCGGCCAAGCGCTAAAAGCTGCTGTTCTACCTGCTCAACCATACAGTCGATTTGGACCTCAGTAACGGGGCGATTCTTACACGAAGTACTAATACCTGCGTGCACCTTTTCTGGTTTGAACCGTTCTTTATCCCCACTCTTTTTGATGACGATTAGATTCGGAGTGTCGACCCGCTCGTAGGTAGTAAACCGAAACTTGCAGCTATGACACTCTCGACGTCGCCTGATTCCATCACTGGTATCACGTGAATCGACAACCTGACTTTCTCTGTGTTTGCAACGTGGGCAGATCATGCGGATTACACTACATATAGTAGACAAAAATGATGATGAGCTACATTATGTTGTGCTTCAATGCCTTGAGCGCCGTTGTAATTGAAAAGTGGCTGTGAGAGTTTATTTTCGGTTTATGTTTGGGTTTCGTGTGAATTCTGCATACAAAAAGCCCGGCCGAAGCCGGGCTGTTCTACAGGTTGGGGGCTAGCGCATCATACCAGGGCCGCCGTGACCACGGCCACCCGGGCCACCCATACCACCCATTGGGAGGTAGGAGCTATCGATCCCGTTCTCGGTTGCCCACTTTTGGGTATCAGATTGGAGCGTCTCCATCTGAGCCTTTAACTCGTCCATCTTAGTGCTTACTTCCTTTTGCTTTTCGATAAGCTTTGTTTTTTGCTCAGCCGTGATTTTACCGTCAGTCACCGCCTGAGTGAGTTTTGCTTCGTAGCTGGTTTGCATCTCAGCTTTGCGAGCAGTGCGCTGCTCGGTGCGTACACCATCGAGCGCCGTTTGAACGGTCTCGGTTGATGTGTTGAGCTTGGTTGCCAGGTTTGCGGCTAGGTCGCCACTATTCATGTGTGCAGAGGCAGCTGATACCCCCATGCCTACTCCAATAACGGCGGCGGCTCCGGTGGCAATATATGCTGCTTTTTGTAGTGCCTTCATAAGAAAATGTTAGATATTTGATTGATGTAAATTGTGTAAGGTGCGTTTTACGGTTGTGTCATAAAAGCCTCCCTTCTTCGGTGATGCATCACCGTAATTGCAGTCTAGAGGGAGGCTGTGAAGCTGGTATGAAGCTTCACGAATCAGCAAATTGTGCGCTCAGGGAGCTAGTATTCCCAGAATCCACCTTCTTTATTACCTTCCATGTGGTCGGGGTGAAGGGTGCTTTCATCGAGCTGTCCATTGCGGGCAAGGCTTGCTTTTTCTAGCAAGTCGTCGAGAACGTCTTGTGCACCAATGATGTTGTCTGGTTCCTTGGCCCACTGCTTAAGGGCAGGATCTTGGAGTGAGCGTAGGTAGGAGAAGGTAACGCCGAACGGAAGTGACCCCATGGCGCGCTGCTCGATACGGTTGAGGTTTACGAGTGCCTGGCCAGTGCTCTGTCCACCGGATAGGAAGACGACTCCTGCGAGATCCTGAGGTACGTGGTTTTGTAAGACTCGCACAGTACGCTCTGCAACATCGTCGGCGTCCATGTGTTGCTCACCCTGCTTACCGGGTAGTACCATGGCAGTTTTCATAACGCAGCCAGGTAGGTGTACACGGAATGCACGTAGCGTTTGGAACATAATGTCGTACACGTGAGCGGTTACCCGTTCACAATCTTCAGAGGAGTGGGTGCCATCCATCAGGATTTCTGGCTCAACTATCGGCACAATATTGTACTCCTGACAGATGCGAGCGTAGCGGGCAAGAATGTAGGTGTTTGCACCAATGCATTCGTCAGTTGGCATGCCTTCGCCAATTGCAATAACATTGCGCCACTTGGCAAAGCGGGCGCCTCCCTTTGAGAATAGTTCGGCTCGCTCAGGTAGGGAGTCGAGTCCGGCAGTAATCTTTTCGCCAGGGAATCCTTGTAAGTCTTGGAGTCCTTGATCGAGCTTGATGCCGGGTAGAATACCGACGCTTGCTAGATATTCCGGAAACGTTTGGCCACCATCAACTTTTTGGTTGAAGGTTTCTTCGAAGAGGATTACACCACTGAGCACGTCCTTTGCCTTGGGGGCGGTCATAATCATTTGGCGGTAGACACGCCGGGTTTCTTCGGTGTTTTCAACACCTACATCAGCAAAGCGCTTGGCG
>CALBLZ010000229.1 GCA_937895715.1 uncultured Candidatus Berkelbacteria bacterium | reverse complement strand
TGCGGGCGCCCTAACGTTGGCAATTACCGATGGAAAGACTGCACCGCTTAGCGAGTGGAAACGAGAGCACACCACAAAGAATGAGGCAGGGGAGTTACTGCTAAAAGAAGAGAAGTACTGCGGCCAGCTCACCAGTCTTGCTGGCCTCTACCAGCGGTACCAAGAAACGCTGGCCACGCGAGCTCTCTACGATTACGATGACATGCTTCTCCTCTGTATCGCCGCACTAGAATCAAACCCCGACTTACGATCTGAGATTCAAGAGCAGTACCAGTACTTCTTAGTGGACGAGTTCCAAGACACCAACGATGCACAGATGCGACTCCTGCGCCTACTCGCCGAAAGCAGTCAAGGAGAAGCATCTCCAAACCTAATGGTGGTGGGTGATGACGATCAGGGTGTGTATAAGTTTCAAGGGGCAGAGCTGTCAAATATTGTTAACTTCCGTAGCTGGTATCCTAGTGCACCAATTATTACGCTTACTGAGAACTACCGTTCAACCCAAGGGATTTTAAATATTGCCCGCACGATAATCACCCAGGGAAAGGAGCGGCTAGAATTGCAGTTTCCCGAGATTGTTAAGAATCTCACAGCGGCCAGACGCACACACGACGGAACCTTTCGGTACGTGGAGCTCGAAACTGCAGAACAAGAACTAGTCTGGCTTGCAGATGAAATACAGCGGTTACTGAGTGCGGGTGTGTCGCCAGATTCTATTGCTGTAATTGGTCGGCGCCATCGCGAGCTACAGCAGCTAGTTCCATATCTGTACGATCGCAACTTGTCAGTTACCTACGAACGACAAGAAGATGTGCTGAAGGCTCCTCACATTCAGCAGTTGATAGTCGTAGTTAGGGCGGTTCAGGCACTAGCTGACCCTAACCCAAAGATGGCGGATGTATTCCTTAGTCAGGCCTTATCATTTCCATTCTTTGGTGTTGATCGGATTACGCTCTGGGAAGTCTCACTTGTTGCTCATGAGCAGCGCATCCCGTGGATTGATGTACTACGCGGTCATTCAGATACACGTATCCAGGCTATTGCTTCACAGTTCTTGCAGTGGGCTGCTGCGGCACGGTTTGAGCCAGCTGACACTGTTCTTGCGGCTCTAATTGGAGCAGAGGCTCTTCCAATGGGTGATTCTGCAGATGCCGACCAACTTGACGATGAGAACCCACGAGCCGACCTGCCTCTCAGCCCGTATAAGCAGTTCTACTTTAGTGAGGCGGAACGCA
>CALBLZ010000228.1 GCA_937895715.1 uncultured Candidatus Berkelbacteria bacterium | reverse complement strand
TTTGTTTTGGTACCTGGGAGAGGACTCGAACCTCCACGCCGATGAAGGCACTAGCTCCTAAGGCTAGCGTGTCTACCATTCCACCACCCAGGCGTATCAAGACTTTTGGAGTATAGCCGAACTGCGAACCTAACTCAACCTGTTATACAGTCGTAAGATCACGGAGCTTAGCAATAGTAGCTGGACCGATTCCTGTAACACCGTCTAAATCATCTATGGAAGTGAATTTTCCATGTTCTGTCCGGTAGGCTACTATCCTTTCAGCATACGCAGCTCCAATTCCTGGCAAGGTTGCGAGTTCCTCGGCAGACGCAGTATTAATATTCACTTTTTTATTACTAGAAGGCTCAGAAGCTACTGGTTTTGGACTTGCTGGTGTGAGCCCAACATTTTCGAGTGCGATACTCAACTCCTTTCCTTTTTTCTGGAGCAAATCGTTGTGTGTAGCAACCTCGGCCAGAGCAGCTTGAAAATCGTCACGCAGTGCAGACTGGTCTGCTGTAATCTTTGCCACGGCAGCTGCGCTCGTAGCGAGTTGTTTTTCTAAATCAGCGACTCGCTCTTGTAGCTGGTCGGTTACTGATGGGAGCGGAGAAGCCAACGGAGTACTTCCTATATCAGTGGGCTCCACTGTGCTTTCTGTGGGAGGTCCTACCAAAAATTCCTTCGCCGCTCCCACTACCCGAGCTGCTTGAGTAGGCCATAGTAGGCACACAGCAAAGATACCTACTGATGCAGCAAGCACACTACCGAGTACTATGCGATGACAACGTATCCACTTGAGTGCATGATGTAGCATGGTGGCGGCTTACGGATCAGTAAGCCCACCCTACGCCACTACAATCACTCCGACTACTCAGTCCAGCATGGCGGAATCCTGGACAACCCCCTCGCGGCTAACCAGCGTTCGAACCTGATCTGACGAAACATACTCAGGATGTTCAGAAACATAAGAATCGAGTGCATCGCGCACGGTGCGTAAAAAATCTAGATCAGTGAGTGATGCAACTCGAAAATCTGGCAACCCTGACTGCACCAGCCCATGCAAGTCGCCCGGGCCACGCAAGGCAAGATCCGCCTCAGCAATGGCAAAGCCGTCTTCTGAATCCGCTACTACCTGCAGCCGATCTGCCCCAGCCAGGGGGAAGGAGGGGCAGAGGTAGCAGGTTCCCGGCAACTCCCCGCGTCCAATTCGACCCCGCAACTGGTGTAACTGTGCCAGTCCAAAATACTCG
>CALBLZ010000227.1 GCA_937895715.1 uncultured Candidatus Berkelbacteria bacterium | reverse complement strand
ACCCGACAAGGAATTTCGCTACCTTAGGACCGTTATAGTTACGGCCGCCGTTTACTGGGGCTTCGATTCAAAGCTTGCACCCCTCCTCTTAACCTTCCAGCACCGGGCAGGCGTCAGACCCTATACGTCGTCTTGCGACTTCGCAGAGCCCTGTGTTTTTGATAAACAGTCGCTACCCCCTGGTCTGTGCCACCCCCCACTACTTGCGTAATGAAGGGTCACGCTTCTTCCGAAGTTACGCGTGCAATTTGCCGAGTTCCTTCAGCATAGTTCTCTCAAGCGCCTTGGTATACTCTACCAGTCCACCAGTGTCGGTTTCGGGTACGGGCTATAAGGAGGAGCTATTTCCTGGGACCACGCGACCGCCCGACCAATCCGATAAGGTCGAACAATTGTAATGATCCGTCACTACCTCCAGGCTCACGAATATTAACGTGATTCCCATCGACTACGCCTTTCGGCCTCGCCTTAGGGGCCGGCTAACCCTGCTCAGATTAGCTTTAAGCAGGAACCCTTGGACTTTCGGCGGGGGTGTCTCTCACACCCCTTACGTTACTCATGTCAGCATTCGCACTTCCGATACCTCCAGGAGTCCTCACGGATCTCCCTTCACAGGCTTACGGAACGCTCCGCTACCGCTTGCATTGCTGCAAACCCTAAGCTTCGGTGTATGGCTTTAGCCCCGTTACATTTTCGGCGCAAAGACCCTTAATTAGACCAGTGAGCTGTTACGCTTTCTTTAAATGATGGCTGCTTCTAAGCCAACATCCTGGTTGTTTTGGGATCCTCACATCCTTTCCCACTTAGCCATAACTTGGGGACCTTAGCTGTAGGTCAGGGTTGTTTCCCTTTTCACGACGGACGTTAGCACCCGCCGTGTGTCTGCCGACTAGTACTCCCAGGTATTCGGAGTTTGGTTAGGTTTGGTAATCCGGTGAGGACCCCTAGCCCATCCAGTGCTCTACCCCCTGGGGTATTCGGTCGACGCTCTACCTAAATAGATTTCGCGGAGAACCAGCTATTTCCGAGTTTGATTGGCCTTTCACCCCTAGCCACAAGTCATCCCGAACTATTGCAACAGTTATGGGTTCGGTCCTCCAGTAAGTGTTACCTTACCTTCAACCTGCTCATGGCTAGATCACTCGGTTTCGGGTCTAATGCGACGAACTGAACGCCCTGTTCAGACTCGCTTTCGCTGCGCCTACACCTACCGGCTTAAGCTTGCTCGTCACACTAAGTCGCTGACCCATTATACAAAAGGTACGTGGTCACCATTTCAGGCTCCCACTGTTTGTAGGCAATCGGTTTCAGGTACTATTTCACTCCCCTTGTCGGGGTGCTTTTCACCTTTCCCTCACGGTACTAGTTCGCTATCGGTCATGCACGAGTACTTAGGCTTGGAGAGTGGTCTCCCCATGTTCAGACAGGATTTCACGTGTCCCGCCTTACTCAAGGACTTTTGCTCGCATTACGCGTACGGGACTGTCACCCACTATGGTCCAACTTTCCAGATGGTTCCGCTTGTCTCACAAAAGCCGCTGGCCTGGTCCGCGTTCGCTCGCCACTACTTGCGGAGTCTCGGTTGATGTCCTTTCCTACGGGTACTTAGATGTTTCAGTTCCCCGCGTTCGCCACTTTACCCCTATGTATTCAGGGTAAGTTACCTAATAACGATACTTGTAAACCACAGCGGCCGGCGAACCGTCCGCTCTGATTTTACAAGTATCTTAGGTGGGTTTCCCCATTCGGAAATCTACGGATCAAAGGGTATTCGCACCTCCCCGTAGCTTATCGCAGCGTATCACGTCCTTCATCGCCTGTGCATGCCAAGGCATCCACCAATTGCCCTTAAGACACTTGATC
>CALBLZ010000226.1 GCA_937895715.1 uncultured Candidatus Berkelbacteria bacterium | reverse complement strand
CAAGGTAGCCGTAGGGGAACCTGCGGCTGGATCACCTCCTTTCTAAGGATGTTCCTCCAGGCCGTCTCTCACGAGATTGTCTATTGGAACTCCAATAAACTGCGGGGCGCCGCCGTCTCCGTTTCTCTTTCCTCTTTCGCTTCCATGAAGCGCCTGGCATTCGGCCGGCGGTGATTGGAAGTGCGATCGCGAGCCTGGGACTTCTGCCTGGCTGTCGTGCCGCCATAGGCCCGTAGCTCAGCCTGGTTAGAGCGCACGCCTGATAAGCGTGAGGTCGGCAGTTCGAGTCTGCCCGGGCCTACCAGCCGGCTTTACGACAATCGCCGACAGCTCTCCTGTGTTCGACCCTGAAAGGGGCCATAGCTCAGTTGGTAGAGCGCCTGCTTTGCAAGCAGGATGTCGTCGGTTCGACTCCGTCTGGCTCCACCAGGACCCCGTAACCGGGACCTCGCAGATCGCAATCAGGATTGCCTCCGGCCGAAACGCCGGCAGGCATTGATATTGTAAAGGAAGAGCGCGTCCGGCCTGTTCATAGGCTTCAAGGACACGTTCGAGAGAAGACATTGTCTGACAAAAATCAGGCATGGACCCCCGGCATTTCTTTCCAGTCGGCGGGAGCATCCATGCATGAGTTTTGCTGAGAAACGATCAAGCGTTGAAGGGCTTCTGACGGATGCCTTGGCGTAGAGAGGCGATGAAGGACGTGGCAAGCTGCGATAAGAACCGGGGAGGCGCTAGCACCCTTTGATCCGGTTATTTCCGAATGGGGAAACCCACCTTTGTGGTCTGCCAACTCATGCCCAGTCTTCGGACTGGGTGCGGGTTGGTTGATTGCTTAAAGGTATAATGACCTGAATACATAGGGTTCATTAAGCGAACCCGGGGAACTGAAACATCTCAGTACCCGGAGGAAAGGACATCAACCGAGACTCCCGTAGTAGTGGCGAGCGAACCGGGACCAGGCCAGTGCTCTTGTGAAATAAAGTCGAACGACCTGGAAAGGTCGGCCATAGCGGGTGACAGCCCCGTAGACGTCAAACAGCAAGAGACTCGAGTAGGGCGGGACACGTGAAATCCTGTCTGAACATGGGGGGACCACCCTCCAAGCCTAAGTACTCCTCAGCGACCGATAGCGAACAAGTACCGTGAGGGAAAGGTGAAAAGCACCCCGACAAGGGGAGTGAAACAGATCCTGAAATCGGAAGCCTACAAGCAGTCGGAGCTGCCAAGCGCAGTGACGGCGTACCTTTTGTATAATGGGTCAGCGACTTCATGTGTCGAGCAAGCTTAAACCGGTAGGTGTAGGCGCAGCGAAAGCGAGTCTGAATAGGGCGCTGAGTTCGACGTATGACGACCCGAAACCAGGTGATCTATCCATGAGCAGGATGAAGGTTGGGTAACACCAACTGGAGGTCCGAACCCGTGAATGTTGAAAAATTCTGGGATGACTTGTGGATAGGGGTGAAAGGCCAATCAAACCTGGACATAGCTGGTTCTCCGCGAAATCTATTTAGGTAGAGCGTCCGACGAATACCCTGGGGGGTAGAGCACTGGATGGATGCGGGCTGCGCGAGCGGTACCAATTCTAACCAAACTCCGAATACCCAGGAGTACTATCGGGCAGACACACGGCGGGTGCTAACGTCCGTCGTGAAAAGGGAAACAACCCTAACCATCATCTAAGGCCCCCAAGTACTGGCTAAGTGGGAAACGATGTGGGATTGCTTTGACAATCAGGAGGTTGGCTTAGAAGCAGCCATCCTTTAAAGAAAGCGTAACAGCTCACTGATCAAGCGATCCTGCGCGGAAAATGTAACGGGGCTCAAGCCAGTCGCCGAAGGTATGGGTTTGCAGTTTACTGCAAGCGGTAGCGGAGCGTTCCGTAAGCCGGTGAAGGTCAGGCGTGAGCCTGGCTGGAGGTATCGGAAGTGAGAATGCTGACATGAGTAACGATAAACAGTGTGAGAAACACTGTCGCCGAAAGACCAAGGGTTCCTGCGTAAAGCTAATCTGCGCAGGGTTAGTCGGCCCCTAAGGCGAGGCTGAAAAGCGTAGTCGATGGGAAGCAGGTAAATATTCCTGCACCAGCTAGAAGTGACGGATGGCGTAAGTTGTCGGGGCTTATTGGATTGTCCCGGCAGCGAAGTTGTCCCTGGAAATAACTCTAGCAGAGACCGTACCCGAAACCGACACAGGTGGTCAGGTAGAGCATACCAAGGCGCTTGAGAGAACTGTGCTGAAGGAACTCGGCAAATTGCACGCGTAACTTCGGAATAAGCGTGACTCTGCTTTGGGCAACCAGAGTAGAGTGGCACAGGCCAGGGGGTAGCGACTGTTTAGCAAAAACACAGGGCTCTGCGAAGCAGCAATGCGACGTATAGGGTCTGACGCCTGCCCGGTGCCTGAAGGTTAAAGGGAGTTGTGAAAGCGACGAACTGAAGCCCAGGTAAACGGCGGCCGTAACTATAACGGTCCTAAGGTAGCGAAATTC
>CALBLZ010000225.1 GCA_937895715.1 uncultured Candidatus Berkelbacteria bacterium | reverse complement strand
CGAAATTCCTTGTCGGGTAAGTTCCGACCTGCACGAATGGTGTAACGATCTGGACGCTGTCTCGGCCGTGAGCTCGGCGAAATTGTAGTAGCGGTGAAGATGCCGCTTACCCGCAACGGGACGGAAAGACCCCGTGAACCTTCACTATAACTTTGCATTGGAACTGGTTAAATGATGTGTAGGATAGGTGGGAGACTGTGAGATAGTGTCGTTAGGCATTATGGAGTCGTCCTTGAAATACCACCCTTTGTTTAGTTAGTTCCTAACTTTCTTTAAAGGAAGGACATTGCATGGTGGGTAGTTTGACTGGGGTGGTCGCCTCCAAAAGTGTAACGGAGGCTTCCAAAGGTACCCTCAGCACGGTTGGTAATCGTGCGAAGCGTGTATTAGCATAAGGGTGCTTGACTGCGAGACAGACAGGTCGAGCAGGTACGAAAGTAGGGTAAAGTGATCCGGTGGTTCCGTATGGAAGGGCCATCGCTCAAAGGATAAAAGGTACTCCGGGGATAACAGGCTGATCTCCCCCAAGAGCTCATATCGACGGGGAGGTTTGGCACCTCGATGTCGGCTCGTCACATCCTGGGGCTGGAGAAGGTCCCAAGGGTTGGGCTGTTCGCCCATTAAAGTGGCACGCGAGCTGGGTTCAGAACGTCGCAAGACAGTTCGGTCCCTATCTGTTGCGGGCGTTAGAAGTTTGCGGAGATCTGACTCTAGTACGAGAGGACCGGGTCGGACGAACCTCTGGTATGCCGGTTGTGTCGCCAGGCGCACCGCCGGGTAGCTATGTTCGGAAAGGATAAGCGCTGAAAGCATCTAAGCACGAAACCAACTCCAAGATGAGACTTCTTTTAAGGGTCGTGGAAGATGACCACGTTGATAGGTTGCAGGTGTAAAGCTGGAAATAGCAAAGCCGAGCAATACTAATAACCCGTAAGCTTTCACAAAATAAATTATTAAGCTATTTAAGACGAACAAAACGAAGCGAAATAGATAGAGCGGTTTTTCTTACTTCTGTCACAAGTCAAAATTAAAGATATTAAGGTGGCTATAGCAAGGAGGCTCCACCTCTTCCCATTCCGAACAGAGAAGTTAAGCTCCTTAGCGCCGATGGTACTATCCGAAAGGATGGGAGAGTAGGTCGCCGCCAACCTTATTAAAGACCAAAGCCGTTGTAAGCCCAAAAGCTACAACGGCTTTTGGCATTTATGAATATGAACAAAAGTAACAATCCCTCACACCACCAACCAAACTATCTCGGCTTGTTGTAAAAATTTAATACAGGAATGTCTATGCCAGCAAAT
>CALBLZ010000224.1 GCA_937895715.1 uncultured Candidatus Berkelbacteria bacterium | reverse complement strand
CAACCGCAGCCTTCTTCTGCAGCATCATCAAGAAGAACACAGTGCTCTTGGAGAACATGGATCAGTTCCTGCTGGGAATCAGCTATTCCAAGATCACTCTCGAGGAAGCTCGTGGTGCGGCTATGGACAGCCGAGCAGAAATGCTCCCAACCGATACCGGTGCCATGGCCAGCGCTATTGCCGTGTATCGGTTCCTGCATGAGGATCTGAAGAGCGCGAAGGACAGTGCGTGGGAGATCATCTGCGCAGAGGTTCCCAACACCTCGACATCCAGGCTCAGCGTCTTCTTCTTCCTACAGAAAGAGAAGGTAGGAGACAACAAGCTCTGGCGAGTCCACTACATCTACGGCATAGCTAAGCCCCTGGGCTAGCGTGCCGCCACCGACCCACTGCGGAAATCTCTGCGGTGGGTCAAACTTTTTGCTACACTTCGAGCAGTGAAACTTTTGTTCCGCACCCTACTTCGGCTGTTCTTTCCATTGTTGCTGCTCTGCCTAGTTTGGGGTGGAGCAATTTTCTTAAGTATACGAGCCGGTGTCGGAGAATTCATCTTTGGATCAGAAGTTGTGCCCCCAAAGCGTGTAGCGCTTGTGTTTGGCGCCTCGGTGCGGCCAGATGGATCACTCTCCCCCTTTCTCCAAGACCGAGTTAACGCAGCGATCACCCTCTACAAGCGCGGTACTGTTCAAAAAATCTTGATGACAGGCGATAACAGCACTCCTGACTACAACGAGGTAGCTGCCATGGAAAAAGCAGCGCTCGAGGCAGGCGTCCCACAAGAAGACATCCATTTAGACCATGCTGGGTTCAGTACCTATGAGAGCTGCTACCGCGCCAGCCAAATCTTCGGGGTGGAGGAAGCGGTGCTCGTTACCCAGCAGTACCACCTATACCGCGCACTTTACACCTGTCGCAAGGTTGGAATTGATGCGGTTGGAGTCGCAATTGAGGACTTCTCTAAATACCCTGACACGCGCGTCCCGTACACTATCCGCGAGTTCCTCGCCACCTTTAAAGCATGGTGGGAGGTAGAAGTACAGCAACCAGAACCTACGTTTTTAGGTGAGTACGAGGGGCCATTATGAGCACACTTTCTGAAAGAATTAGCACCCTCGCCGAAAAGGCAATTTTGGAGCGCGTCTTCCCTGGTTGTGTGGTAGGGGCGATTCTTGCAAATGGTGAGCGCATTCTTGTAGCCAAGGGCACCGAAACGTACGATCAAAACTCACCTCAAGTAACCGAGCAGGCAGTATTCGATGTAGCATCGGTTACCAAGGTGGTTCCTACCGGCCTGCTTGCAGCAAAACTTTTGCACGAAGGATCTTTCACGCTCGACACCCCTGTTGTTTCAATAGTTCCTGAACTTCGCATGCCTGATGCAGAGAAAATTCTTGTGCGACACCTCTTTACCTACACAGCCAGTAATCCTGCGTTCGGCGAGAATAAGCATGGGCCGTACGAACAGCTGCGTGAGGCAATCTTTACCACACCGCTTGGGGCTCCTCCAGGGGAGAAGTTTTTGTATACAAACCTCCCCAGCTACTTGCTCGGATTAATCATCGAACGAAAAACCGGTAAGCAGCTCGACATTGTCGCTGATGAATTACTTTTCACGCCACTCGGCCTTAGAACGATAACCTTTCATCCGCGCACGCTCCCAGCATCAACACAGATTATCCCAACAGAAGTCACCCTTGAGCGTGGCGAGGTTCGCGGTGTAGTGCACGATGAAAGCGCACACCTAATGCAGCAGCATGGTGAAATTCCAGGGCACGCCGGTTTGTTCAGCACGGCGGATGATCTTTTGACTGTGCTCGAGATGCTCTTGTCGGGCGGAATTCTAAACGGCGCTCGTATACTGGAAAAAGAAGTTGTTGATAGAATTTTTGCAAACCACACAAAGGGTATGGCCGAATCAGTAGGTCTATCTTGGGCGCTCAACGTTCCATCACTCATGGGAGATAGTTGCACCGAATGCACAGCTGGCAAAAGCGGCTTTACGGGAACATTTGTCGCAATCGACCGATCACTTGATGTTGCCTGGGTAGTTCTGAGTAACCGCACCTACCCTGAGCGCGGTAGTGCCGACGCAATCACGAGATTTCGTAATGCGGTGGGTGAGCTTATTCTGGCTTCAGCTCGTTAAGAAAGTTTGAAACTGTACTCGCCATCGCCGTAGCAGCTACCTCGTCAGCTACTGCCGCCACACCATCACCCTCCTGCGTTCCGTAGTCACCAAACTGAGCATGATTCATACCTGGTACCGCAATCAGCAGTGCTGAGGCTGGCAGGTTGTTTTGATTTTCTTCGAGTTTACTTACCGTTGTAAGCCCATCATTCGCACCTGAAATCAGCAGAACTTTCAGATTAGTTTGGGAGATATCGGCCGCACAGTAACTTCCAAACAGCATCAACCCTTC
This sequence comes from uncultured Candidatus Berkelbacteria bacterium, assembly GCA_937895715.1. Lineage (GTDB taxonomy): Bacteria > Patescibacteriota > UBA1384 > CAILIB01 > CAILIB01 > CALBLZ01. The sequence continues at coordinate 11,708 of CALBLZ010000224.1, read as the reverse complement.
AAGTTGGTCGCTGTGAGATGAGGCATACTGACAGGCCATGGCACCACCCAGGGAGTGCCCCCCAATGTACCAAGTTGTTACACCTGGCAGCGCCTCCTTAAGTGTGTCGGCTTGGTTAACTGAAAAGATCGCCAGATTTAGGACTGGTCGACCGATCACGATAGAGATATTCGCCCGACGAGCAACGGCACTTAACTTAGCCACGTACGCCTCGGGAGCAACTTTTGCGCCAGGATAGTAGATGAGAGCAGTGGTTGGTGACGAATTTTTTGGAGCAATAGTAATGTATCGCTTCTCATTCTTAACAACTACAGATGGCTCCTCGAGCGCTCGCTTAAGCGCATTTGGCTCAGCTGGCGCTGCTTGTGCGGCCCATCCTACAAAAAGAACTCCCACAACGAGGAGCGCCAACAGAATCACACCGGTAATTTTTGCTTTGTGTGGGAGAGAAAACTTGAACTTCATACTCCTAGTGTAGCATGATGGCCTCCCCCGCAGTGCAGGAGAGGCCATCGATGAAGTTATCGTCGTTTTGGCGGGCGGGTATGCTCGCCGAATGAAGCATAGACAGAGCCAGTTGAGTTACGGCCGTACAGGCTGGCGCTGTGGAGCCAGCGCGTCTGCGGGTCGATAGTGATACCGCCCAAGACACCTGTATCGGTGATCGCCGTGATCGAGAACATCACACGGCCTCGAGCTATCTCCTTGAGGTTGTACACACGACCCACCTCGTAACCATGTTTACGGAAATCACGGATCTGCTCATCTCTGTCGCTACTGGGATCGATCCAGGGCTCCAGCTCAAGGTACCCCTGGTAGACCTGCGTGATAATGGCCCGAATGGTGGCCTCAGCCGAGCCCCCGATGCCGTACGCAAAGTCTACGTTCTTGTACTTCGGTTGGTGAACCCGTACCGGAGACATGATGTCTCCGTGAGGAATCAACCGCTGCGAGCCGCCCACACGGAGTAACTCCTCAGTAAACGGAGCGTTCCTTGGCCGATCAAGCGACTCACCCTTCAGATCTTCCGGACGTTGACCCGTAAGAACCGCCAATGTGCGCACTACGATCCCAAATGGCTGCCTTAGCAAAGGTGCATCTAGGTCGAAATGTCGCGGAGTCCCTTTGGGGAGCTCTCGCTTCTTTCGTGCAGACAGCAGAGCTTCACCCATGTATCGAGGCAAAACCAACGAGTTAACGTACCGGTCAGGGCCTGGCTTGATGTATCCGTACCCCGCTAAGCACGCTGCGAGCACACAGACTGAGTTGTCCTCGCCGTTTGCTAGCAGTGTTGTACCTTCGATGGGGTCAGCCGCATACTGCACGACTGGCCTTGTGAGTCCCTTGGGAAAGGCCCCGAAGAGTTGCCCATGGTGTAGGCCAGGCGCTTCATCTGCCTCCCCTTCTCCAATTCGAGTGATCCCAGGGTACTCGGAGTTGTTTAGAACGCGCTCCATAGCGCTAACAGCAGCTCCGTCTGCCGCGTTCTTTTGCTTCTTCCCCACATAGGGGGCAGCCGCAATTGCACCGGCTTGAGTTGCCGCCAAGCAGGTGTGCAAGACGGTGCGCTCAACGTTGTCAATTGGGCGCCCATGCGCCATGTGGTATTCCTTGATTGTCATCTGTTTACATCCTATTCACCGTCAAAACGGATGCAAAGATTATAGCAAAATATGCTCTCAGAGCAAAGATATAGTATACATTTTACAACACAATCACCCTTACTCTGAATAAAGATATACCCGCTCCTTTCTGCTAGCATTACTGCATGAAGATTACTTCTAGTGACCCTATGCAAGTCGGTTACACATATACACTTTCCCAGCAGCCTGGAGATGGGTTTGATGAAGGGTTTACACCAGACCTCACCCCTAAACAAATGCTCGATTTCGGGGTATTTGGGGGGTGCTACTTTTCTGGAGTTCCTACTGAGTTCCCGTCAGAATGGTTTCATGATGCAAAACTCTCCGATACGCCCAACCCTTCTCTGAATTGCTTTGGTGTATCAGCTTCCCAACCCTTAGAGGTTTGGCAAAAGAAAGGTTGGATTCACCCCGAAGACCCGCGTGGTTGGTTTCAGTGGTACTGTCGGTATTACTTAGGGCGACGCATTCCTCTAGAGGACGAACGGCAGATTAAACGCTGGCGGGCCATGCGGCGTCACATCGCTCAAATTAAACTCGGCTGCACACCAGGTGATATGGCATGTCGGCGAAAACAGCGACAAGCACTACTCCACTGGGCGTATACTGTAGCTATATGAAACGGCGTGTAAAAAAACAAATCCTCCCCGCACTAGCCGTTGCTGCGCTAGCACTTTCGGCTACCTTACTTTTCACCAGTTCTACCACTGCTCCTGGCTCGACTGTACGACCAAGCCCGACTGCCACACCTAAGGCGTCTGCGAAGACTACCGCTACACCAACCCCTACCGCAACCCCGCTTCCTAGCTCTGCGCAACTCGTCGTGCCGTTCTTGGTGCAGGCACCATTTGGCATCTGGGATCCGCTCCATGAAGACGCCTGCGAAGAGACATCACTCATGATGGTGCGTCACTTTTACGAAAAAACCACCTTCACCCGAGAAGAAGGCGACGCTGAAATCACTGAGTTTGTACGCTACCAAGAAGCCCGCGGGTACGGTGTAAGTATTTCTCTGCAAGACTTAAACATGTTCGCCAAGATGTTCTACAACATGGATACCGGGCGAATTGTTACAATTAAATCTGTTGATGATATTAAAAAGGAAATCGCAGCTGGCAGACCAGTAATTGTTGGAGCAGCCGGCAAAGAACTCGAGAATAAGAACTTTAGTAATGGCGGTCCGGTCTACCATATGCTCGTTATCACCGGGTACGATGCGCGCGGGTTCATTACCAATGACCCGGGAGTCTCACAAGGTGAAGACTTCCGTTACTCGTATGACAATCTCTACAACGCCATTCACAACTGGGATCCAACCGATATCAAAAAAGGAGCAAAAGAGCTCCTAGTGTTCGACTAATGGGCACGTTTAGCGGCAAAAAGTTTAGCAATGCCCATAGCACAGCTATCGACGCAGCTGTTCCTGTAATTAAGATGGCCGACCAAATGCCGGAGGTTTCCAAGATAAGTCTTGGTTATATTCAACCAATCCGCGGAGGCGGACCGGGGGTTCGTCGGATAAAAACTGATTCTGAAACAGAAGCAGCCTGCATTAAAGTTACGGTGCGTGGCGGTACTTCTATTCAAGAACTACGCATCTACACCAACGATAAGCAGGCTGTTCTTACGGCACTCAGCGAACTCGGGTGAGCTCGCTTACACTAACTTAACGTTGACCTGGACGAGATGGACGGAAGCGATTTTGCTTGCCACCAGCACGCTGCATAAAGTGCCCCTTGCCTTCACCAGCAATCGGGCTGAGCTCAGCTGAACGCTCACCGCTTTGTGGGCGTGAACGGTTGTAGCCACCAGAGGTTGGACGATTTGAGCCATGCCCACCACTTGAAGGACGGGATGAACGATCACCAAACGATGGGCGACTTGATTCACCAGCAGGACGCGGGTGACTTCCTTTGTATCCACCTGAAGTTGGGCGACTTGGACGATCACCAAAGCTTGGACGTGCTGAACGATCACCAAAACTTGGACGCTCGCCGCTAGAAGGGCGACTTGAGCCGTATCCACCTGAGGAAGGACGGCTTGATCCATATCCTCCACTAGATGGGCGGGATGGTCGATTCTGGCCATATGAAGGACGAGGACGATCGTATGATCCACCGCGCTGTGCGCTTCCGGCTGTTACCTCAACTTTGTTATACAGAGAAACAGGGAGTGGACCTTGGAGTAGGCGTTCAATGAACCGAACGTCGCGTACCTGGTTTGGAGTTGCAAAAGAAATTGCCTTACCGCTGCGGCTAGCGCGACCTGTACGACCAATACGGTGTACGTAGTCTTCGGCAACATCAGGAAGATCGAAGTTAACAACAAGCTCAATGTCTTGCACGTCGATTCCGCGAGCTGCAACGTCGGTAGCAACAAGAACGCGGTGACGGCCAATCTTAAAGCCATCAAGCGCTTGTCGACGCTGAGCGAGCGAACGGTTTGAGTGGATTTCGGCAGAGGTGTGGCCAAGCTCGCGCAGCTTTTCAGCCAGGCGCTTTGCGCCAAACTTGGTGCGTGTGAAGACAAGAATACGGCCCTCGTGATCGCTGAGTACTTTGTGCAACACATCGTTCTTATCGTCAGTCTGCATGTAGGCAAGCTCCTGCTCAATCTTCTTGTTAGAAGCATGGGTAGAAGCGACCTTTACCAGTTTAGGATCACGCATGTACGCGCCGGCAAGCTTAGCGATTTCTGGAGCCATGGTGGCAGAGAAACACATAGTTTGGCGACTTGCTGGAGTTTCCTCCAAAATGCGCTTGATCTGAGGGGCAAAGCCCATGTCGAGCATGCGGTCTGCTTCGTCGAGCACAACAACAGATACGTCGTTAAGACGAACATTCTTTTGCTGCATGTGATCCCACATGCGACCTGGGGTACCAATAATGATACGTGGGTTTGCACGAAGATCTTGTACCTGACGGTACATTGGGGCACCACCGATTAAACAAGCAGTGCGGAGCGCTGGCTGCAGCAGACGGGTAACCTTGCGGATGTTTTCTTCAACCTGCAGAGCAAGTTCTCGAGTTGGCACAACGATAACTGCCTTACCAGCCTGGGGGTTGGCTAGAAAGCGCTCGATAATTGGCAGGGAAAACGCAAATGTTTTTCCTGTTCCTGTTTCGGCGATTCCCATAAGGTCTTGCCCGGTGCGAGCAATTGGAATTGCCTGCGCCTGAATAGGCGATGGCACGGTGATAGCAATACGGGTAAGGGCAGCCAAAATTGGCTCACTTAAGCCTAGAGAAATAAAGTCCGGTGCGGACGTAGTAGTAGGTTCCATACTCACAAATTAGATGTTCCAGTCCCTAGGAATCATCTAATGAGGTATGAATCGAGAGAGTAGAGCATCGGCCATATCGGCCGGTTAAATTAGAGCTCTAATCTACCCCATTTTTGCCAAGATGTCAAGAATATACCTATACTAACTATATGCCACTCTTCCTTACCCTCGCCGGCTTCGTGATTGGACTAGGCGCAGTCACTGTTATCGACCTCCACGGGTTCTTTGGACGAACCTCACCCTACTGGACAGAGGCCACTATTCGTACACATAAAATAACCAAGCCGCTGATTTGGCTTGGCATCGCACTTGTGTGCCTGGGACTCATTTGGCTGCGCGCCGTATCTACCTTCACCATCCCTACATTACTCTGGTATAGCATTCCCGTGCTTATTGCGAACGGCCTATTCCTAACCTTTTGGGTAAGCCCTCGCCTGATTCAACGAGAGAACGAGGGAAGAGCGCAGGAGATACTTCCCCAGAGCTGGCAAACAGCAATAACAATAAGTTTTTTTATCTCTCTCGCCGGGTGGTGGGGCAGCCTCTTTGTTCTGACTGATTCGCTACTGCGGTAACTACCGCAAGGCTCGTTGCAGTAAAACCTTTGCTGCAAGTGCAGCTTTTTTACTATCTGCCACACGAACCCGCCGGGTAAGAAGTTCTGCAGCAGAAACAAGCTGGATTTCACGGAGTAATGCTTCGTAGTAGGTGAGGGCGAGCTGCACAGCAGTTGATGCTTTATGCGGTAGCGCTGGGATTGCTTTTGCTGCTTCACGAAACTCAGCGGCAATCTCCTGTTGGATTTTCAATTTATCTGAATCGGTAAAGTGGTCAAACGCCACACCCGGAAAATACATGCGACCACGTCCAAAGCTATCTGCTTGTACATCGCGTAAGAAGTTAACCTTTTGAAAGCCTGAACCAAGCGCTCGTGCCGGTGCGACTAGTTGAGCAATAAGCTCGGCATTACCACCGCAGAATATTGCGAGGCTCATCAATCCAACAACCTCTGCCGAACCGTAGATGTACTCCTTGTACTGATCTTCGGTAAAAACAGTAAGATCGTGGTCCATGTGCATGCTCCGGAGAAATGCATCAATGTGCCCACGATCAATTCCTACCTGGTGCACAGTATCCTGGAAGGCGTGAAGGATTAGGTTAGAGCTATACCGAACCTCTATCGCCTTGTTCAGTTCACTCTCTAGGTGATTCAGTTCTTTCTCGGGGTTTATTGCAAACCCGGCATCTACTATTTCATCTGCAAGTCGCACAAACCCGTACACGGCATAGATTTGATTCCGCTGGAGCGATGGCAATACCCCAATAGCAGCACTGAACGAACTGGAGTAGCGCTTTGTAAGTAGCTCAGCCTGCTCGTAGGCGGTTGCTAGGTAGAGATCTTGGTCGGCCTTACTCATGGCGATGGGTGCTAACATACAGTATTTCTTGCATAGCAGTCCTTGCTTCTTCGGATAATCCGATTTCAGCTAGTTTGCTGCACGCATCATCGTACAATTCGTGGATTTTAGCTTCTACTTGGTCTTTTGCTCCGCACTTCTCACAAATCTCGCGGACTCGATATACTTCTTTTTCAGAAGCCGAAGGGCTGCCGTAGATTTGATCTAATTCAACGCGGTCTTGCTCAGAACAGTTCTTTTGCATAAGCGCAAAGTAGATTGTCTGCTTGCCCTCTCGTATATCACCGGTGATTGGTTTGCCGGTCTTTTCTGGGTCACCAAAGAGACCAAGGTAGTCATCGCGCATTTGGTAGGCAAGTCCAATCGGCTGAGCCAGCTCAAGCAGTAGGGAGTCAATGGAGGAATCTTTCCCCGCCATGGCCGCGGCAACTCGGAGTGGTAAGTAGAACGTATAGTGCGCAGTTTTGCTGAGGTACACGGAATAAATCTGATCTTCTGTAAGATTTGCATGATTTAGCGCACCCGCAAGTGAGTCAACCATTTCACCACCCCCTGTCACGAATACCGCATCACTTAGCGCACGCAAAATTCGTAACTTAGCAGTATCATCAATCTCTAATTCATAAATTACTGTGTGAGCCAGGCTACACGCAACGTCACCAGCAAGTATCGCAGCCGAAGCAGCTCCGTGCTCGGCATCGTGAGATAAGCTTCCGCGCAACTTGTGCAGGTAGGCTCCCTGCACATTCGGCCCACCATAGCGAACTAGGTCCCGATCAATAATATCGTCATGAATGAGTAAGAAGTTGTGTAAAAGTTCAAGCGACGCGCCAGCCCTTGCGCTCATTTGGGTGTTCTGACCACCAAACCCGACGTACGCCAGGTATGCCAAATACGGCCGGATGCGCTTACCCCCCTTACCAATAAAGCGCGACATTTCTCGCAGTAAGTCACCGTATGAACCATCAATAGCCTGAGCTCGCTCAATTGCAACGCTATACTCGAGCTGAATAGCCTCATCTACGAGGTGTTTATAGTCGTGCAAACTTAACATGGGTACTCCTGGTTAACTCTTTCAGTTGCTATATGTGCACTAATTAAACAAACGGGCATGCCAATACCTGGGTGTGTGGTGGAGCCTACGTAGTACAGGTTTGAAACCTTTTTGCTTCTACTGGAGGTGCGGCCAAAGGCAGTTTGCAGCAAGGTATGTGCTTCGCCGAGGGCGGTGCCACCCATGCTGTTATATCGACTGGCGAAGTCGCGTGGTCCAAAAAGTTTTTTGTAGACAATGCGCGAACGAAAATCCGGAATTTTGAGTTTGTCTTCCACAATCGTAAATACTTTCTCGCAGTAGGCCTCACGCTGCGCATCAGTGTCAGAAGAATGCGCACCGAGCGGCACCAGAATAAAGACGTTCTGCATCCCCTTTGGCGCAACGGTTGGATCAGTTTTGGTGGGGTTAGAGATGTAGATTGAAGGAGTAGTTGGCCAGATATGTTCATCGAATATTTCAGAAAAGTTCTTCTGCCAATCATCTGAAAAGTAGAGTGTGTGATGCAATAGTTCTGGAAGCTCTCCCTCCACCCCTAGGTAGATGAGCAGCGCAGACGGTGCGAGGACGCGCTTTTCCCAGTGCTTCGCCGAGAACTGTCGAGCCTTGGGTGGAAGTAGTTTTGTTTCGGTAAAGTGCACGTCGGCATTCGACAGGATAACATCAGCTTCGTACCTGGTGCCGTCTTCAGTGACAACAGCAGTAGCCTTGCCGTCTACCACTTCAATTTCTCGAACTGACTGGTTGCACTTGATTTCTACACCGTACTTATCTGCAAGCTTGAGAAGTGCCCCCACGATTTCGTGGATGCCGCCACGTGGATAGAAAACACCCTGAGTAAAATCCATGTGGCTCATAATGTTGTACATGGCAGGAGCGTTGTATGGAGAACTCCCTAGAAACACCAGGGTGTACTGCATGAGCTTTTGGAGCTCTGGAGAGTGAAAGTAGCGCTCAACGTACTTCTGCATAGTACCAAGGAGTGGAACGTGTCGCAGGGCTGGCAATGAACCTTTCGTAAAGAGCGAGGACGCCTTATCAAACCGTGCATACAGAAAGTTATCGAGAATTATCTGATACTGCCGCTTGGCTCGCCGTAGGTAGCGCCGTAGCTGGTGAGCTGAGCCTGGCTCGAGTGATTCAAACGTTGCCGCATCCTTCTCAGCATCTGAGTAGATATCCACAGGCTTTTCTCGTTTCTCAAAATATACCCGGTATGAGGGACTTAGCTTTTCCAGAGTTAGGTAGTCGGTGATATCTTCGCCAAGATCAGTAAAGAACTTTTCAAACACCTCTGGCATCAGGTACCAAGAAGGACCCATATCGAACCGAAAACCTTCTTCCGAAAAAACACCGGCGCGCCCGCCAGGCTGTTCATTCTTTTCTAGTACGGTGACCGTGTATCCTTGGTGTGCAAGCTGCACTGCAGCTGCCAACCCGCCGATACCTGACCCAACGATGACGCAGTGTCGTGGCATAGATGATGATCTGTTTAATTATAGTAGCAGTAGGCTATACTCAATTCCATGGGCTACCACTGGCTATACCTCTTGGCACTGCTTATTTCGATTGCAGGACTCCTTACCCTGGATGCCCGGTTTAAGCTTGTGCTGTTCCGCTCCAGTAAAAACCTGCGATACATATTACTGGCAATTGGGTTTTTCCTGGCCTGGGATATAGCAGGAATTATTCTGGATATTTTTGCGACGGACTCAAGTAAAGTTGTAGGGGTGTGGGTAGGAACACCTAACCTGCCACTTGAGGAATTTCTGTTTCTGTTTTTGCTCTGCCACTTAAGCGCGCTTCTGGTGAGGGTTATCCATGACTAGTACATACCTCTTACTCTGCTTAGTGTTCTTGGCAGTACTCCTTATACTTGATCTTTTCTTGTTGCGCACGCGTGTAGTATTGCAGAAGAGCACCTGGCGCGTTATCGCGATTCTATTGCTACTCACCCTTATCTTCGACAATATGATCGTAGGATTTGGCATAGTCACCTACAATCCCGAGAATATGCTCGGAATCCGACTGTGGTACGCGCCTATTGAAGACTTTTTTTACGCCATTGCCGCACCTATCCTTGTTAAAAGCCTGATGAGTTATGGAAACCGTTAAAACAATTCTTTCGGCATCACGTCCTATTTCATGGATAAACACGGCCGCACCATTTGCGGCTGGGTACATTTTGAGTGTTGGAAGTTTTGACTGGAAACTGATTGTCGGGTTTTTCTTCTTCCTCTTCCCGTACAACCTGCTGATGTATGGGGTAAACGATATTTTTGACTACGAATCTGACAAGAACAATCCTCGAAAGAATTCTATAGAGGGAGGACTCGCCCCGCCGCGTACTCACCGACAGATTTGGGCGGCAATCGCTATATTCTGTGTGCCACTTGCAGCAGTCGCCTTCAGTTGGGGTAATACCGCAAGCAAAGCCTGGCTCGCTTTCTCACTGTTTATGGTGGTTGCATACAGTCTGAAAGGGCTCCGGTTTAAAGAAATCCCCCTCATTGACTCATTTACCTCAAGTACACACTTCTATAGCCCACTCGTTTACGGGCTACTCCTTGGAGGAGGACTCACTGGCTACTGGCCAGCCATTATCGCCTTTGTGCTGTGGGGCATGGCAAGCCACGCCTTTGGCGCGATTCAAGATATTCAGTTTGATCGTGAAGCAAATATCAAATCTGTTGGTACAGTTTTTGGCGCCAAGGCTACCGCCTGGTTCTGCTTCTTGCTGTACTCAGCGGTAGTGGTAATTGTGGCGCTAAACTTTCAGGGCACCATGGGCCGCCTCGTCAGCTGCGCGCTGCTGTTGTACCCAGTTGTTACCGCATCATGCCTTAAGGTAACCGACAAGACTGCAGCAACCACCAATGTCGCCTGGAAGCAGTTCCTGTGGATCAACCAGATTGTCGGCTTCACCATTACGATGGCCTACCTCACCTCACTGCCGGCCTATACCCCCTCCCTCACGCTCGTTTCTTTGGTTACTTTCGTGATTATCGCCAGTGCCCTAGCTATTGCCGCTCGCAATACCCGTCAGCTTACAAAGTAGTTATACCTGTGCAGATATAGAAAGAGCCCCTGGCAACCGTGTGGTCACCAGGGGCTCGAGGGGCTAGAAGCCCAGTTTGTAGAACAAGCGAACTTCAGTGCCTCCGCTTCCCTTCAGAAACGAGAGTCGCACCGAATCCGTCTTGTTCACTTTCCACTGCACAGTCGGGCCAAGGCGCTGATGCCAACCGGCAGTATCGCTGAAGCCCGTGAGCTCCAGTCCGATGCTGACCTGGTCGACACTATAGCTGAGCCGGGTGTTCGGCACGAAAACCGACGTAACTCCTCGGTCGCTGACCAAGAAGTAGCCCATGCCCGAGAGCTTCAGACGGCCGTTGGTGAGTGTGGGTGAGAGCCAGGCTCCTCCCGTTCCACGTCCCAGCTTTACCGAAGCCGATGCTCCAGCCTCATAACTCAGCATTCCCTGCTGTTCCGACCAGACTCGGTAGTCAACCCAAGGGTTGGGGCTCGGCGTGTTCCAGCCGAAGATCGAGAGACTCACGCCCTTCGTCATTCCCAAACTCAGGTGGTCGAGCGGTTGCCCGTTGCGCCAGAAGCGCATGAGCGTGAGGTCGGTCACAGTAATCCCGGAGTCGGGCTGCTGCGCAGTGGCGAGGCTCGCCACGAGGGCGAGGGTGGTGGTGATTGCAATCTTTTTCACGTTCTTTCCTTAGTTTCCTTCAGAGTCCGAGTGGAGTGGACGAGACGACGAGGTGTCGCGAAGGATATAAGGGAACGTGGTCGATCGATCGCCACGGCGGATCAGGTAGGCGGTCCAGATTGCTCCAGAACCGTTGAGCAGCCGAAACGAGCAGGGCGAGTTCCAGCCCGGTGAAGGGCGGAGGGCTCATGCACATCGGCTGATCGGTCAGCTGATCCCAGTTGCCATTGTTGTGGTGGTTGTGGCTGATGTCGGTGGGCGGTGACAAGCACGACCCACCTACCGCAAGCGAGGCAATAAGCGATGCCTGCTTGGACTCAGTTACCACAACAACGTCGCGGTTCTCGCGTGTAGCAGCGGCAACAGCGCTTGAAAGCGCCATGCCAACCAGTACCAACGAGAGGCTCACCAGATACGGACGGACGGGTTTCCCCTGCCGCCGCAGCAGAATAAGCTCACGGTAGGCTGCGGCACTTGCTGCCGATCTCGCCGCCTGAGCTATCTCTGTTTTTTCCTCATCCGACAGTCGTTCGAGGTTGGTGTTCTGCCTCGCCATAGCCTTCAGGTGGATGCGTGCGGCCAGGTTTTGTGA
>CALBLZ010000223.1 GCA_937895715.1 uncultured Candidatus Berkelbacteria bacterium | reverse complement strand
TGATGACAAGATGCACGCTCGCTCAGTTGGTCCATACAGCATGATTACCCAGCAGCCACTTGGTGGTAAGGCTCAGATGGGTGGACAGCGTTTCGGAGAAATGGAAGTGTGGGCACTCGAAGCCTACGGCGCCGCTCACACCCTTCAAGAAATGCTTACAATCAAGTCTGACGACACAATCGGCCGCGCTAAGGCCTACGAGTCGATCATTCGTGGTGAAGAGATTCAAAAGCCTTCTATTCCTGAATCATTTAACGTACTCGTTCGCGAGCTGCAGGGCCTTGGTCTTGAGGTAAAACTCATTACCGATGACGGTGAAGTTGAGCCGGTTGATAAGCCAAAGGTTCCGGTTCAGCCAACTACCAGCACTGCTCACCTCGACGATTCCGATGACGAAGATGAAGACGACGACATGCTAGGCGATGGCATGGACGAAGAAGCTACAACTTCGCTCGACGAAGCAGCAAAGGCTGAGGAAGCCCAGGAAGAGCTCGATGAGGAGCTTACTGAGATTGCCGCTGGCACCGATGCTGAAGAATTCACAGAAGGCGAAGAAGCCTAATTTACCTCTTACTAAACTCCTCGAATGAAAACTCCAGATTTCGGTGAGCAGAGCAACGACTTCAACGCTGTTCAGCTACGTGTCGCTAGCCCAGATACTATTCTGAGCTGGTCACATGGTGAGGTCCTCAAGCCAGAGACGATCAACTACCGCACGCAAAAGCCTGAACGCGATGGTTTGTTCTGCGAACGCATCTTCGGTCCTACCCAAGATTACAAGTGTTACTGTGGCAAGTATAAGTCGATCCGTTACAAAAACGTGATCTGTGACAAGTGTGGTGTAGAAGTTACCCGCTCATACGTTCGTCGTGTTCGTATGGGGCATATCGATCTAGCAGTTCCTGTTGCCCACCTGTGGTACGTACAGGGTGTTCCATCAGTTATTGGAACCCTTCTTACCATGTCAGTTGCCGAGCTAGAAAAGGTTATTTACTTTGCAGCCTACGTGGTTCTCGAAGTAAACGACACGCTCCGCGAGGAATCGCTAACGCAGCTCGACGGTGAATTTAAAGAAATCCGCTCAGAGATTCTCGACGGCAAGCAGCCAGCTGAGATTACCCCTGATGCCCTTCTTAAGCTTCAGCAGGTTGAGCAAGAGTACAAAGAAACCAAGCGCGAGCTTACCGACCTAACCCGCGGCAGCGTGATTTCTGAGTCTGTGTACCACGACCTATCCCTTAAGCACGGCGCAATTATCCGCGTTGGAATCGGCGCAGAAGCAATT
>CALBLZ010000222.1 GCA_937895715.1 uncultured Candidatus Berkelbacteria bacterium | reverse complement strand
CAAGGCCGATGCCAGCTCCTACCCCTCCAACATCTGGACCATGCAGCTCGGTAAGGAGTGCGTCGTACCGTCCCCCACCCCCAAGGGAGCTCTGTTGGCCGCCAGCGGCCTCGCTTGTCCACTCAAAACAGGTGTGGCAGTAGTAGTCGAGTCCGCGCACGATGCTTCGGTTAACAACAAACGGCACTTCCCAGAGAGAGAGGTAGGTCATAACTTCGGCAAAGTGGTTGGTGCTCGCATCACCAAAATACTGGTGCAACTGTGGTGCGTCTGCGATTACTGCCTGATCGCCGGCATCCTTGCTATCAAGAATACGAAGCGGGTTAAGCTCGAGCCGGCGCTGAGAATCTTCACTCAACTTTTCCCTAAGCGGTGTTAAGAACTCAATAAGAGCGGTGCGGTATGTGGCGCGTTCCTCGGCGGTGCCGAGTGTGTTTAGTTGGAGCTGTATATTCTTTAGCCCGAGTGCGCTTATAAAGTGCCAGGTGGCGTAAATTACCCATGCATCGGCGAACGGGCCTTTTTCGCCAAACAACTCTATATCAAACTGACGGTGCTCGCGGTACCGACCCTTTTGCGGGCGATCGTAGCGAAAGTTATTAACAATACTCCACAGTTTTACCGGCTGTGGTAGGGTTTGCATGCCATTCTCGATGTAGGAGCGCACAATGCCGGCGGTGCCTTCAGGGCGGAGGGCGTACTCGTGTTCTTCGGAGCGGATCCCCTTTACCAGGAACAGCTCTTTCTCCATGATGTCGGTAGCTTCACCTACTGCACGCTGAAACAGACTAACTTGTTCGTAAGTAGGTGTGGTAATTTCTTTAAAACCGAACTGCTCGGCGGTAGTGCGCGCCGCAGCAAATACCTTCTGCCACAGTGGTTGATCTCCAGGCAGAATGTCTTGGGTGCCTCTAGGGGCTTGGTAGGTTGCCATGAATGTTACTTAGCGGACGTTGCTTTTGATTGGTGTATCTCTAGCATTCCATGCTTACTGCCAAGCGTGAAGCTCTGCTCCTTTGGGTGCGCAAGAATCGCGTCGATGAGGAGCGGCTCGAGGTCGTGCATGAAGATGCGATCGATGCTGCGCGCGCCAGATTCTGGCTGATACTTGGTGACAATCCACTCGATCAGACTCTTCTCTGATGTAATAGTAATGCCGCGCTTCTTAAGTTTCTTGGTGAGGTCGGCAAGACGGCGTTCAACTAACTGTTCCACTACCTTGGTAGAGAGGGGCTTGTAGAAAATAGTGGCAGAAAGCCGCCCCAAAAGCTCGGGCCTAAAGAAGCTCTTTAGCTCTTTGCCAATATGAGACTCAAGATCTGCCTGCTCGCGCTCGGTTGAGGCGGCGTCTGGGAGGCTGAAGCCAATCTTGCTCATCTGAATGTAGCTGGCCATACCAATGTTGGAGGTAAGGATGATCAAAGTATGCTCAAAGCTGGTTACTCGACCGGTATTGTCGGTTAGCTTTCCATCTTCAAGAATCTGAAGCAGCATGTTGAACACGTCGGGGTGAGCCTTTTCTACTTCGTCGAAGAGAACTACTGAGTACGGTCGGCGCCAAACTTGTTCGGTTAGGGTGCCACCTTGGTCGAATCCTACGTAGCCAGCTGGCGCACCAACAAGATTACTGACCGTGTGGCGCTCCATGTACTCGCTCATATCAATTTTTACCAACGCTTTTTCGTCACCAAACACTTCACGTGCCAAAATGCGTGCTGTTTCTGTCTTTCCTACACCTGTGGGGCCGACAAGGAGGAAGCTGCCAACAGGCTTCTTGCTGGGTTGCAGCCCAAGTTGTGCTCGAAGTAGTTCCTGACTAATCTTGGTGATCGACTCTTCTTGTCCAAGAATATTCTTCTGGAGTGCTCCTTTGATACGCTTAACGTCGAGCGGCTCGAGGCTCTGTGTTATCTGGGAGAGTGGGATACCTGTCCGGTTAGCAACTACCGCACTGATTTCGTGAGGGGTAACTTTTTTGAGCCCCTTGGTCTTAACTTTTGGAGAAGAAAGCTTGCGAATCTGTTCACGGAGCGAAACCTCTTCGTCGTTGAGGCGCTTTGCCTCTTCCCAGTCGGTTGGGCTAATTGCTTGCTCGATAACTTCAGATTTAAGCTCAACTATTTCGTCGAGGCGATTTTGAAGGCTCACCTGCAAACGAACCCCTTCCCCTGCTTCTGCGTGGTAAGTAGCGGCCTCATCGAGGATGTCGAGGGCTTTGTCGGGCAAGAATCGGTCGTGCACGTAGCGTACGGCAAGATCGACCGCTGAGCGAATGGCGTCATCACCAATCTTTACTTTATGGTGTTTCTCTAGCTTACTACTCACACCCTTTAGCATTGCAATGGCCTCGGCTGGGCTAGGTTCTTGCACCATTACCGTTTGGAAGCGCCGATCGAGGGCTTTATCTTTGAGGATGTGCTTGCGGTACTCTTCGTAGGTGGTGGCACCAATCAAGCTTAAATCGCCACGCGCCAGTGCTGGCTTGAGAATATTTGCTGCATCAAACCCTCCCTCGCTGCTGCCGGTGCCTGAGATGGTGTGGATTTCGTCGATGAATAGAATACAGTTGCCGTCTTCGATAACCTCGGCAATAACGTTCTTGAGGCGTTCTTCAAACTGACCACGGTACATGGTGCCAGCAACCAGTAGGCCTAGATCGAGTGTGAGCACACGTTTACTGGCGAGAGGGCGAGGTACTTTTCCGGATGCAATTTTTTGAGCGAGAGCGTCTACAAGTGCCGTTTTACCAACTCCAGGCTCGCCAATTAAGAGAGGATTATTCTTTTTGCGGCGGAGCAACACGTGAATCATTTGCTCAAGCTCACGCTCTCGACCAGTAATTGGATCGAGCTCGTTATCTTCGGCGAGTTCAGTTAGGTCGGTGGTGTACTTTTCGAGTTCAGACTCGTCACTTCCTTCTGGCCCGATCATGCGCTCCTGGTTTGGAGTACCCCGGCGGGAGCTTTGGCCCAGTGCGCTTACACTAAAGATCCACTCCGATAGCCGGGCGACTATGAGAGCGGGATCGAGGCCAGTTGCCTTGATGAGGTGGTTACCGAGAAAACGATCGTCACGGGCAATGATGTAGAGCAGGTGTTCAACCTCTACGTGGCTAAAGCGAAACCGTCCGGCAAGCTTTATGGCTTCTTCGAGGAGTAGCTGCATTTCCTGGGCTTGGCCAGGAAGGGGCTCTTCTTGCTGCGGAAGAGGTGCTAGTGACTCAAAGAATTTGGTATAACTGGCACCAAGCTGCTTGAGTAGGTCTGCGGCTGAGCTCTGGTTTTGAGCAAGAATACTCAGTAAGACAATATCGCTCTGGACAGGCCGAGAAAGACGGCCAGCAATGTGCTGGGCTTCGATGAGAACTCGTTCACTAGGTTTACTGAACCGTCCGAAAATTGCTGTCATGGGTGAGGAAATTACTCCTCGCGGTCAGCGTTATCGGTGCTAGCTTGTGGTGCTGACTCCGCTGAGGGGGCCTTATCTGGTTCGGCTGCTGGTGCTGTAGCTTCTGGAACATCGTCACGGAGAATATCGATAGTGTAGCCAGTTAGGCGTGAGGCAAGGCGTACATTTTGGCCACCTCGACCAATTGCGAGAGAGAGCTGATCTGCGTCTACCTCTACTTTTGCATGCTTGTGCTCTTCATCGATTTGGAGGTTGCGTACACGTGCAGGAGACAGGGCGTTGCGGATGAACTGGTCGGGAGCGGCATCCCAGAGGATGATGTCGATCTTTTCGTCACCGATTTCGTTGAGAACAGCCTGAATACGGGCGCGACGCTGACCAACACAAGAACCAACTGGGTCGATGTTCTCGTTGTCGGAGAACACTGCCATTTTGGTGCGTGATCCGGCTTCACGGGAAATGCCGCGAATTTCGACGGTGCCAGCCTGGATTTCTGGGATTTCGAGAGAGAATAGGTCTTCGATGAAGCGGGTGTCGGCGCGGCTCACAATGATTTGTGGCCCACGGCCGCTCTCAGCCACTTCTTTTACGTACACACGGATACGCTGACCGGTGCTGTAGTACTCACCGCGGATTTGCTCGCGTGGGGGCATTACGGCGTTAACCTTGCCGAGACTTACCAGGACAGTGTCGCCTTCAACTTGCTGAACTGAGCCAGAAACAAGGGTATGCTCTTTGTCCTTGAACTCTTCGAAGAGAATTTCGCGTTCGATTTCGCGGATGCGCTGAACGATAACCTGCTTGGCAGTTTGAGCAGCAATGCGGCCGAAATCTTCTTGTGTTGGAAGATCGACAACAAACTCGTCTCCAACTTTGATGTCAGGACTTTGGAGAGCAGCGTCTTCGAGGGTGATCTGACGATCGCGCTCCTCGATAGCCTCTTGGTTTTCGACAACTTCGTACACCTGTGCTACATCGAAAGCACCGGTTTCTCGGTTGAGGGTGACGCGAATAACTTGATCGGGGCGGCCGTAGTCGCGGCGGTAGGCGGCAGCAAGTGCAGCTTCGACTGCTTCGAATACGCGCTCCTCAGGGATATTTTTTTCGATTGAGAGCTGCAGAATTGCAGCGATGAATGGGGATTGTGCCATGACGGGCTGGATTAACTTCTATCAAATTTGGCAATAATAAAAAGCCGATTTTCATCGACTTCTGTACAGGAATAGTATAGATTATCTATGTGAATCAGTCAATCCTCATTGACGCTACTCACTTCTGTAGCGAGACGCCTAGTGGCGTAGAACTGTATACCAACTCACTCCTCCCCCATTTGGCGGAGGTTTTGCTAGAAAACGACATAATTCCAATCTTTGCCAGCCACAACGATGCGCCAAAGGATTTGCGCCCGGGTATCCGTTGGGTAGTTTCTCCCCACCAGCTTGCATGGGGTCAGCGTGTGGTGCCAAGGCTTGTGAAAGAGCTTGGCGCTGATGCCTACTTTACGCCGTCGGGCATTCCTCCCCTTTCTCTTGCAGTTCCCACTTTTTTTACCGTACATGATCTGTCGGTATACCAGTTTCCAGCGTCCTATCCCCTACGTGAGCGTCTGCGCACAACGGTGCTGGCTCATAAGTCAGGGATGAAAGCGGCGGGTATCTTTGCACCATCGCGGTATACAGCAAATCAGATCTCTGAGTACTGGAAGGTATCCCCTGACCGCGTGGTAGTGACTCCGCTCGCGGTTCCAGACGAGAAACGGAATGAGAGTATTGAGGGAAAGCACCTTGTGCCGGTCCCCCGAGATTTACCATGGATAGTTTCGATTGGACGATTGGTGTCAAAGAAAGATGTGCAGACACTTATCCGCGGGTTTGCCAACCTTAGCGCCTCCAATGCTTCGCGCTTAATCTTGGCAGGTCGCCCGGGATACGGGTTTAGCGAGATTGAGACGGCGCTGGCTGAGTTGAATCCTGAACAGCGCGCTCGAGTTCACCTGCTTTCCTACATTACAGCTACAGAGAAGCAAGAGCTGCTCCGTGATGCCACAGTTGTAGCGGTTTCTGGGCCGTACGAAGGGTTTGGTATTCCTGCGCTTGAAGCGCTCGCTGCAGGCAAACTTGTTGTTGCCGTTCGACATGGTGCAGTGCCTGAGGTTACCGGTGAGCTAGCAATCTATGCTGAGCCACACAACCCAACATCGTGGACTGCAGCCCTTACCTCAGCGCTTGTTACCCCGGAACTACGAGCACAGCTCACAAAGATGGGGCCACAGCATGCGTCGCACTATACGTGGCGTGCAACCGCTGAGCTCTCGGGGGCAGCGATTATTGCCGCTCTACGGTAAACTAGTTCTATGCGCATTCTTCTTGCCTCAGAAGTTTTCTTTCCCCGCATCTCTGGTGCGGTAGTTGCTGTACACAATTTGGCCTGTGAGTTAGTAAAGAAGGGCCATACTGTTGCTGTGTTTACCCCAAGCCAAGGCAACAGTTACCGCAAAGAAAAGAATGCTGACGGTTATACCATCTATCGATTCCCCTCAATTCCTAATCCGCTTAAAGAAAAGACTCGTTGGGTAGTAGCGCAGGATCTTAAGATTCGCGCCAGTTTTGAAGAGTTTAATCCCGATATTGTACATATGCACTCACCAATGGGGAGTCCGTCGGTGGTGCAGCGCATTGCAAATAAGAAGGATA
>CALBLZ010000221.1:2500-4240 GCA_937895715.1 uncultured Candidatus Berkelbacteria bacterium | reverse complement strand
CATTTCAACTTCGCTGAGTCTCAGGAGGAGACAGTGTGGCCATCGTTACGCCATTCGTGCAGGTCGGAACTTACCCGACAAGGAATTTCGCTACCTTAGGACCGTTATAGTTACGGCCGCCGTTTACCGGGGCTTCGATCAAGAGCTTGCACCCCATCACTTAACCTTCCGGCACCGGGCAGGCGTCACACCCTATACGTCCACTTTCGTGTTTGCAGAGTGCTGTGTTTTTATTAAACAGTCGCAGCCACCATTTCACTGCAACCCTTTCAGCCTACACCCGCGAGGGGCTTCAACCTATCAGGGCGCACCTTATCCCGAAGTTACGGTGCAAATTTGCCGAGTTCCTTCTCCTGAGTTCTCTCAAGCGCCTTAGAATTCTCATCCTGCCCACCTGTGTCGGTTTGCGGTACGGTCTCTCTGTAACTGAAGCTTAGAGGCTTTTCTTGGAAGCATGGTATCAATCACTTCGCGGTCAAAGACCACTCGTTATCACGCCTCAGAATTGATCTCCCGGATTTGCCTAAGAGACCTTCCTACACGCTTGAACCGGGACGTCCAACACCCGGCTGACCTAACCTTCTCCGTCCCCCCATCGCATTACAAAGAGGTACAGGAATATTGACCTGTTTCCCATCGACTACGCTTTTCAGCCTCGCCTTAGGGGCCGACTCACCCTGCGCCGATGAACGTTGCGCAGGAAACCTTGGGCTTTCGGCGAGGGAGCTTTTCACTCCCTTTATCGCTACTCATGTCAGCATTCGCACTTCTGATACCTCCAGCATCCTTCTCAAGACACCTTCAACGGCTTACAGAACGCTCTCCTACCATATCCTTACGGATATCCGCGACTTCGGTGCATAGTTTGAGCCCCGTTATATCTTCCGCGCAGGACGACTCGACCAGTGAGCTATTACGCTTTCTTTAAAGGATGGCTGCTTCTAAGCCAACCTCCTGGCTGTCTAAGCCTTCCCACCTCGTTTCCCACTTAACTATGTCTTTGGGACCTTAATCGGCGGTCTGGGTTGTTTCCCTCTTGACACCGGACGTTAGCACCCGATGTCTGTCTCCCAAGCTCGCACTCAACGGTATTCTGAGTTTGCAATGGTTTGGTAAGTCGCGATGACCCCCTAGCCATAACAGTGCTTTACCCCCGTCGGTGATACTTGAGGCACTACCTAAATAGTTTTCGGAGAGAACCAGCTATTTCCAAGTTTGTTTAGCCTTTCACCCCTATCCACAGCTCATCCCCTAATTTTTCAACATTAGTGGGTTCGGACCTCCAGTGCGTGTTACCGCACCTTCATCCTGGCCATGGATAGATCACTTGGTTTCGGGTCTACGCCCAGCAACTAATCGCCCTTATCAGACTCGGTTTCCCTACGCCTCCCCTATTCGGTTAAGCTCGCTACTGAACGTAAGTCGCTGACCCATTATACAAAAGGTACGCAGTCACCCCACGAAGGGGCTCCCACTGTTTGTATGCATGCGGTTTCAGGATCTATTTCACTCCCCTCCCGGGGTTCTTTTCGCCTTTCCCTCACGGTACTGGTACGCTATCGGTCGATTACGAGTATTTAGCCTTGGAGGATGGTCCCCCCATGTTCAGACAGGATTTCTCGTGCCCCGCCCTACTTGTCGCAAGCTTAGTACCACAACCAAGTTTTCGCGTACGGGGCTTTCACCCACTACGGCGCCACTTTCCAGAGGCTTCCGCTAACTCAATTGCTATCACTTGCA
>CALBLZ010000220.1 GCA_937895715.1 uncultured Candidatus Berkelbacteria bacterium | reverse complement strand
ATTGGTGGAATTCCTACTACAGTGGCATCGCTAGACTAAATCAAAGTCCAGACGGCACGTTGTGGTACTATCGCTATAAGAATATTAAGCTGATTCAGACTATCACAGACCCTAAATCGGTGCTATGGTTAACTTGTACTCCTGATAAATATTTTCCACCAAACATGGAACACTAATCCGACGGCCGGGCCTATCGGAAGCAATCTTGAAAATTGTCAATCCTTAAAAGGGTGTGTGAGTTCGAACCTCACGTGTTCCGCCAATTAGCCTCCATAGCTCAGTGAACAGAGCAGCACGTTACGACCGTGTAGGTCGGGAGTTTGAATCTCTCTGGAGGCTCCATATATCTGTTACCTCATGCACTAATCACGCATTGTTTCTCGAAAGCTCTGATTAAGTTAGTAGGGTATATGACTATAGGTTCCGGTTGAAAGCTGGGCTTAGTAGGTAACAGGTATATGGTCGACCAACTTAAGTAAGGAAAGTAAACGGAGGATGGGCAGCGACCTATGTGAGTAGCGGAGCGGATACCCCACCGGCTTAAGTATTTATATGAGTAGTACAATGAACATCGAAGAAGTGCGTGATTTTATCCGCAATCAAAGCGAAGAAACAAAAATTTATATTGGCGGTGACTCAGAACGTATCGTTCTAGATGGGGTGGCTTACGCTGACTATATGTTAGCGGTAGTAGTGCATATCGACGGCAATAAAGGGGCTAAAGTATTTGGCTCTGTAATTCGTCAACGAGACTATGACCAGAAGAAAAGCCGCCCTAGCCAACGTCTAATGCAAGAAGTATATCACGTAGCTGATCTATACTCAAAACTAGAAGACGTTGTTGGGGATCGTGAACTACAAATTCATCTAGATATTAACTCAGATGAAAAGTTCGGTAGCTCTTGTGTAATCCAACAAGCAGTTGGATATATCAAGGCTATGTGCAATGTAACCCCTTTAGTAAAGCCCGACGCATTCGCAGCATCTTTTGGTGCTGATAGAGTTAAGCGTATTCTAAGTGAGCAGAAATAATTCTCACTTGAACTTTTAGCTAAATTGCGATATAATTAATATTCAAACAGTGGCAAAGCCTTTTAATAATCTAAAATCAACTAAAATAGGCTACACCGATAAGCTTACCTTTGGGAAGTTTATCGGTTGCCGAGTTTGCGATATTATCGAAGATCAGTATGAGTACCTAATCTTTATTGAAAAGGGTGGGTTTATCAAGTATGATAACTTCGTAACCGAAAAAATAAAACAAGTAGCTGGATTTGAACTAGAAAAGGTCCACTACGAACAAGAAATACGTCCTTGGGTTTCCGAGGACTGGGATGACGATATTCCTTTTTAATATAGCCCCATAGTTCAACGGTAGAACGTACGACCGATAATCGTTTGATACAGGTTCGATTCCTGTTGGGGCTACCAATTATGGTGACTCTAGTGTAGTGATAGCACTTCTGCTTGTGACGCAGATAGCCAGAGTTTGATTCTCGGTGTCACCCCAATTAAGTCAGCTCTTCTAGACGCTAAAGCAACGACCTCCTGACTAATGGTACATACGCGGAGTACTATTAGCAGCTTTGTGGATAGGGCGCGTTTCCTGGGTTCGACACCCGGTAGGAGAGCTTACTTAATTAGGATTAAAAATGAGAACTATTATCGCAGGCAGCAGAAGTCTGGTCTCATACGAGACCTTGCTGTTAGCTATTGCAGAATTTCCCTTTACAATCACTAGCGTAATCTCTGGCACAGCTAGAGGGGTAGATGAATTAGGGGAACAGTGGGCTAGAGAAAATAGTATTCCCTTAGAACGGTACCCAGCAGATTGGGCAAAGTTAGGTAGGCGCGCAGGTTATGTTCGTAACGAACAAATGGCGCAAGTAGCTGAAGGCGCTTTAATTTTATGGGATGGAATGAGCCCCGGAACAAAACATATGATTAATACGTGCGAACGGCTTAATCTACCACATTATATATTTATAGTATGAACAATAACATTAAAATTCACTCACAAATCGGCGCTATCAATAGTATTCGCGCAAATGGATACTTTATTTTCTCAGTATCACCTGAGGGCGTATTTAGTATGAGCTCCAACCCAACTATTCATGCATATGAAGATTCGGCTAGAAAAGAATGTAAACGCCTTGCAGTAAATAATCCACACACAATGTACGCTTATGCTAGACTCCAAGGTGCTGAGCTAGTACCAAAAGTTACAAGCGTAAGCATCTAATACCAGAGTAGCTCAGTAGGTAGAGCGGTGGGCTGAAGATCCGCGCGTGGGGGGTTCGAGACTCTCCTCTGGTACCAAACAAAGGGGTATTAGCATAGTCCGTCCTAATGCGCTTGCTTGTCACGCAAGAGACCAGGGGTTAGAATCCCCTATATCCCGCCAAAATACTAATTATGAAAATCCAAACGTCTATTACCACACATATGTTAATGATTACCACAACTGAGGGGTTAGAGTTCTTACGCGTAGCCCCAAAAGAGTGGTATTACAAGGGAGTTGAAGGCGATTATCTAGCCTGCGACACTTTTGTAGAGGTCGAAACCTTGGAAAAAGCATACCAGGAATTCCTACATAACCGATGAATACTTTCTTTATTAGCGATACGCATTTTGGACATGCTAATATCCTTAACTTCGTAAAGTCAGATGGTA
>CALBLZ010000219.1 GCA_937895715.1 uncultured Candidatus Berkelbacteria bacterium | reverse complement strand
ATGTCGGGGACTCTAAAGAGACTGCCTGCGCAAGCAGAGAGGAAGGAGGGGACGATGTCAAATCATCATGGCCTTTATGCCTAGGGCTACACACGTGCTACAATGGCCGGTACAAAGGGTTGCCACTTGGTGACAAGGAGCTAATCCCAAAAAGCCGGTCTCAGTTCGGATTGCAGGCTGCAACTCGCCTGCATGAAGCTGGAATCGCTAGTAATCGCAGATCAGCAATGCTGCGGTGAATACGTTCCCGGACCTTGCACACACCGCCCGTCAAGCCATGGAAGTGGGGTGTACCTTAAGACGATAACCGAAAGGAGTTGTCCAAGGTAAAACTCGTAACTGGGGCTAAGTCGTAACAAGGTAGCCGTATCGGAAGGTGCGGCTGGAATATCTCTTTTTTAGAGCTCAATGTTCTGGGCTTTATGTTTCTTCCTTATTTCAAATATTATTGTTCTTTGTTTACACTGCATCGAGCTTCGATTTCGATTATCGTTCTTCGAATTTCGAAATAGTCTCGTAGCTCAGTTGGTTAGAGCACTACACTGATAATGTAGGGGTCCGCAGTTCGAATCTGCGCGAGACTACATTATAATTACACTTAATACTTATTTAGTGTAATCTAATCAAATCAGGGGGTGTAGCTCAGCTGGCTAGAGCATCTGCCTTGCACGCAGAGGGTCAACGGTTCGACTCCGTTCATCTCCACAAATATCTTCGTAAAAGAGGATATACGTTCTTTTTAAAATGGAATATAGCAATCTTTATTGATGGGCTATCATACTAAGGGAAACCTTATACACGGTTCAAGTCCGAAATTTCCAACTAGTTACTTATCATCCGTACGATTTGTAAAAAGTTCTTTGACATATTGGTAGTTAATAAAAAAATATTTACAATTTATTTAAAAATTGAAAGTTACTAAGGGCATACGGTGGATGCCTTGGGTCTGAGAGGCGATGAAGGACGTGATAAGCTGCGATAAGCTTCGGGAAGGTGCACATAACCTGCGATCCGAAGATTTCCGAATGGGGCAACCCTCTATGTTGAAGACATAGAATACCGCTTGCGGTAAGCGAACCGGGAGAACTGAAACATCTAAGTACCCCGAGGAAGAGAAAACAATTGTGATTTCCTGAGTAGTGGCGAGCGAAACGGAAATAGCCCAAACCAGTCTTGCGTGCAAGATTGGGGTTGTAGGACTGAAATATAGAATGCAGAAAAGAAGTTGAAGTGTCTGGAAAGTCACACAATATAGAGTGATAGTCTCGTAAACGTATAGTTCTGCTACTTATCAGTATCCTGAGTACCGCGAGGTCGGAGACGCCTTGTGGGAATCTAGCGGCACCATCCGCTAAGGCTAAATACTCCTCAGACACCGATAGCGCACTAGTACTGTGAAGGAAAGGTGAAAAGAACCGCGAACAGCGGAGTGAAATAGAACCTGAAACCGTATGCCTACAAGCGGTCAGAGCCCTTTTGTGGGGTGATGACGTGCCTTTTGCATAATGATCCTACGAGTTACTCGTCACTGGCAAGGTTAAGGATAATACATCCGCAGCCGTAGCGAAAGCAAGTCTTAATAGGGCGAAAGTCAGTGGCGGTAGACGCGAAACCCTGTGATCTACCCATGAGCAGGATGAAGTGACGGTAACACGTCATGGAGGTCCGAACTGATAAGCGTTGAAAAGCTTCCGGATGACTTGTGGGTAGGGGTGAAAGGCTAATCAAACTGGGAGATAGCTCGTACTCTCCGAAATGCCTTTTGGGGCAGCGTTGGAATTTAGTTTTATAGAGGTAGAGCTACCGATTGGGCTAGGGGGCTTCACCGCCTACCAAACCCTGACGAACTCCGAATGCTATAAAATATATCCAGCAGTGAGGCAGCGAGTGATAAGGCCCGTTGCCGAGAGGGAAACAACCCAGACCATCAGTTAAGGCCCCTAAATCTATATTAAGTTGCACAAACGTTGTCCGACTGCTATAACAGCTAGGATGTTTGCTTGGAAGCAGCAATCATTTAAAGAGTGCGTAACAGCTCACTAGTCGAGTGGTCGGGCGCGGAAGAATGACCGGGCATAAAATATAGTGCCGAAACTGTGGACTTCTTCGGAAGTGGTAGGAGAGCATTCCAGCATCTGCGAAGGTGAAACGTGAGTTTTGCTGGAGAGGCTGGAAAAGAAAATGTAGGAATAAGTAACGATAAACAAGGTGAAAAACCTTGTCGCCATAAACCTAAGGGTTCCTGATCAACGTTAATCGGATCAGGGTTAGTCGGATCCTAAGGACCACCCGAAAGGGGACCTCCGATGGAAAACTAGTTAATATTCTAGTACTTGTATTAATTTCGATGGGGTAACGGAGTAATGAAAGTGTCACGATGGCAACGGAAATGTCCACGTTTAAGTGCGTAGGTCTATGGATTGTTGGTAAATCCGCAGTCCTTCTGAAACACGAAAGTATACCAATCCTTCGGGAAAGGGGAGACACCTAAGCGCTTCCAAGAAAAACCTCTAAGGTTAGGTTAATACAATCCGTACCGTAAACCGACACAGGTGGGTGAGGAGAATATCCTAAGGCGCTCGGGTGAGCCGCGGTTAAGGAATTCGGCAAAATAGTCCTGTAACTTCGGGAGAAAGGACCCCTACTTCGGTAGGGCGCAGTGAAAAGGCCTAGGCGACTGTTTAACAAAAACACAGGGCTCTGCTAAATCGTAAGATGATGTATAGGGCCTGACACCTGCCCGGTGCTGGAAGGTTAAAGAAGGAGGTCAACGCAAGTGAAGCTTTCGACTGAAGCCCCAGTAAACGGCGGCCGTAACTATAACGGTCCTAAGGTAGCGAAATTC
>CALBLZ010000218.1 GCA_937895715.1 uncultured Candidatus Berkelbacteria bacterium | reverse complement strand
ACTGTTGAAGGAGGGGCGAGAAGTACATACTCAGACCCAGCAATCTTGGAGTAGTCATCTCCAAGCTCCCAAGTGACAACTGAGTGGCCATTATCCTGTAGAACAACGCTTAGGGCGCTGCCCCAAGCTCCGGCCGGTACTATTGCAATGTGTGACATGTATTCATTCTGTCGAAATAAGTACAGCAGGGGAAGAGTCTGTCATTGATTCAAGTAAAAGTATCTGCCATATTCTGCGTAACGCTACGGCGTAGGAACGAGGAGTGATTATTAAGCTCAGTGACGCGCGAATTAATGCGGACATTGAATTGCATTATTCTGATCCTAGCGGGTAC
The DNA here is from genome assembly GCA_937895715.1 of uncultured Candidatus Berkelbacteria bacterium. Taxonomy (GTDB): domain Bacteria; phylum Patescibacteriota; class UBA1384; order CAILIB01; family CAILIB01; genus CALBLZ01. The sequence continues at coordinate 8,467 of CALBLZ010000218.1, read as the reverse complement.
GACAACTGGATTGTCGAAACGCTTGGTGAGTCGAATCCGCTGCACGCCGGCCTGGTTGCAGCCCTGACTAACTATGTAAGCCCCTGGGCAACCGTACTCGACCTGGGGTGTGGAACGGGGTGGTGTGGCAAAAAGCTTCAGCTGGCCCAACATCTGGGACAACGAATTGGCTGCGACATGTCGCTGCCTATGTTGCGCCAGGCTGACTCACTTGGGGTATATGGCTTGCTTTACTACTGTGATGCATGTCGGGTGTTTGAGGAGTTGCGAGGACTCGCTACACAAGTAGATTGGGCGCTGTGCCTGCTCATGTGCTGCTACCTTGACGCTGTCAGTCTGCAGGAGCTGTTACGGGAGCTCTTCAGTAGCTGTAGGCAAGGATTCATTGTCTCATTCGAAGACTACGGTGAAGACATGCTGATTTGTGGCACTGTGCTGCTCTATAGCCACACCTATTCTGATGTGTGCGCACAGCTTGCTCCTGGCTGGCAAGTAGAGGTGCTGGCTGGTGATGTTGACGCTGTGATGCTGCTGCTCTTTACTCGAACCGACTAGCGCAACAACGTGTGTGATAGTCCAAGACACAGAACGCCGCCTCCAAGTTTGGGGGCGGCGTTTTCATGTGCGGTCAGTTTAGCTGCACTACGTTTGGGCCCCACCCGAGCTTGTCGAGTAGGGGCGGGTAGTCCTTGTGGGGGTCAATTTCTTCGAATGGCTTCTCTAGGAGTGCAACGAGCACTCCCTCCATTACATTCGTGCCGAATGAGCCCCCCGCAAAGGCGGGTGTTGTGGTGATCAGCGTGCTGAGACCTCGCTGCTGCAACTCTTCCACATGGTGTGGTCGGGTTGTGTTCGTGAGGATCACTTTGCCGTCGAGGTGTTCCGACATGTACTTGCGCACGTAGTGGAAGTCTCCGGCAATCAGCTCGTTTTCAGCGCAGAGTCGAGCGCCTGCCCTGTGTACGGGCTGTTCTCCACTCTGCTTCTCTCCGGTGGGGTACACCCACGCAAAGGGTAGGCGAGTGATGATTGGCAACGTAAGTTGGCCGAGCAGCTCAAGCGCTGTAGCTGATCGCAGGGGCCAGGGAAGCCCTATGGAGAGGAGATCTCCGTAGGTGACCTTAGCGCCCGCTTGATGTAGCGCCTCGGCCATACCGAAGCGGTCGACGCCGCACACAAGGAATGTGGGACATCCCAGCAACTGCACGGTTTTGTCTCGCGCAATTTGCTGCACTACCCGCCGTTCGAGCGTGTGCTTGAGGCCGGAGCCGTCTACCACGGGCGTGAGTGACGCTCGATCGGCAAGAGCCGCCGCATCCTTAAACTCGTAACGTCTGCCGTTGGGCAGAATGATGTAGCGGTCGATCCCGCCGAGGCCAATGGCCTTTACGTCGGGCATTTCGTCGTAGGTTGCAATCAGCTCGGCTGCCTGTTTAAGGCTGCCGTCTGTGCCAACTCTGATAAGTTCGAATGGTCGGCCGAGAATCTCGACCTCTGCGGTTTTGTTGCCACGGCTTGAGCCGAGGCTTACAGAAATAACTTTCCAAGTTCTCAAGATTCTCTGCCTCCTGTAGCCAGGTCGTTGTACCAAAAAAGACCCCTCGGGTCAATCTTGATTACGGCTACTTTTGCCGCAAATTCAGGTAAAAGTGTCGATCTTCAGCCGAAAAGTGCTCGATAGCGTAGCGAAGCATGGTGCGAGGCATCATAGCGCCATGAGCAGTCAGAAATTCCCGCAGTTTTGTAGGTTCGAATTTACCCGCTTCACGCAGTGCCCACCCAACTGCTTTATGCATTAAATCGTGCTTGTGCGGTAAAAAGTGCTCAGCAAGCGCAAAGGTGAGGTAGGTAGATCCGTTACCTTTGCGTAGGAAGGCGAAGGTTGAAACCATTGCCACACGCTCGCGCCAAAGGTGGCCGGAATGGGCAAGGTGCCACAGAACTTCTTCACTCAGTTCTCCATTGCGCACTGCTTCGCCGGTGAGGTATGGAGCACTCGAATCGACGAGATCCCAATTATTTACGTAGTCGAGGTTAGCTAGGTAGCACTGAATGACTTCCTCACGGGCAGCGCGATCCCTCTTTGCCTTTTTGTATGTAGCGCACAGCATGATCAGTGCCGTGAGGCGATCCTCATGCCAAGGACTGTGCAACATTTGAGTCAATTCCAACAGACTGGTTGAAGTGAGGTGTTCTTTTGCAACCAATCGTTGCAAGGGGACTGTGATTCCCAAGAAGCGATCACCTTCGCCGTACTGTCCTGGACCTGTTTTGAAAAACCGCTGCGAGTGTTCTGCTCGTACCGGGTTTGCTAACGCTCGAAGCGCTTGTTGGGCTGCAATCATGGCTCTAGTTTCACAGAAGAATGGGCTAGAAGCTAGTCTTGGTTAACCATTTTTGCTATAAGGTACTCAGGTTCGTTGGGAGAACTTTAACTATGACACAGGTAACCTTTATCGGAATAGGCTCACCTGCTCCTCCGGTTGGGGAGCTTGTGAGCACAGAGCTAATGTACGAGCGCTACACCGCGCTCACGGGGAAAGCACCAAATCCACGCTTTGTGGAAGTGGTCAGAGACAAAGTTGGGGTTGAAACCCGGTGGTTGAGCGGCCGCTCAGCGGTAGATCTAGGACTCGAAGCAGCTAGCTTGGCCTGCGCCGATGCTGCGGCTAACGACCCTGACTTCGACCCCACCAAGATCAAGCTGATTTTGGGAGGAGGATCAACCCCAGATTACGCGTATCCAGCCTTGGCTAACCGGGTGCAACATCATCTCGGTATTCCAGCCTTCGGGGCTGATGGCTTCGACATCTTGGCAGCATGCGCCACGTTTGGTCAGGCGGCTCGCATTGCTGCTGAGCTCATGCTGTTCCGAGGTCTGACGTATGCCCTGGTGGTTCTGCCGGAACCGATGCTGTCGGCGCAAGCTGATCTGCGCCAGGAAGACGCTGTGCTGTGGGGGGATGGCGCTGGGGCAATTGTGCTTAAGTGTAGCGATTCCGATAGTCGGCAGAGTGGGGTTCTCCTTTCTGCTGGAGGGATGGACGGGCTTCACGTAGGCCTCGCCTATAGCGCGGGGTTGGGAGCCCACGCCAACCTTGGGGACGTTCGACACGCCACGCTCACAAACGGACCGGCGCTTCAGCGATACGTCCTTGAGCATGTGCCCGACATGATTCGCTGTCTCCTGGTAGGAGCGGGGATGATCGGGTCAGTGGGCGAGAAGTTGTCTGCGGAGCAGTCTGCAACAACTTGGCTCTTGCCACATAACGCTAACGCGAGCATGTGTGCGAGGATCGGCGAACGAATCGGCCTGGGGCCAGACCGGGTGCTTACGGTGTTGGCCGATCGCGGCAACACTTCGAGCGCCAGTATCATCATCACCCTTGAGCGGCATGCGCGGCTCGGAACGTTTAAATCAGGCGATCGCCTGATTCTGACGAGTTTTGGCGCGGGCATCACCGCCAACGCCATTCTCTACATCTGGCCCTAGGGCTGGAAAGTAAGCAGCGGCGTGGTTCTAACGGACCATGCCGCTCTTTGTAATTTCAGTATTAAAGTAGCGCGCACCGGGCTTGTGGCCTGATGCGCGCTTCTTGCGTGTTCAGAGCGTGACCCTGAACATTGGCTTTGGCAAGGTTTTGGAGGGGTCGGCCTGGCATGGCTCACTCATCCAAAATCCGTGCTCGTCGATGAATGTCCTTCCTGCAGGGACTTTGTAGCCCTTGTCGGCAGCTCGTTTGAGGAGCTCGGGAGAGGCTTTGTGTCCTGCGGGTAGTCGTCGAAAGTGCGGGCGCACCTTCACTTCTTCTTCAGGACTTTTGCGTTTACCCAGATGCTTGATGGTAGTTCCACCAGAGCATGTGCAGTCATGATCTGCGCAGACGATCGAGTGGTAGGCCACTAAGTTCACGAACTGACACAAGATTGCCGTTGCCGGCAAGTTGCTTACGTTGCCGTGGGCCGAAGCCATCGCCTCCTGCCAGGTACTGGGACTGAGGCCCCAGACCGTCCACACTGACTTACCGCTGGGGAGTCGTCGCCGTGTGCCCACACCAACACCGGGGATGGTGTGCTGAGCGTCGCGCAGGAAGAACCGCCGGGAATCGAAGTTTGGCAGCGGGCCTACGACGTCGAAAACGTCGAGACCGCACTGACGCACATCACGGCGCATGTTCTCCTGGATATCCCTCCACATTTCCGCAGCTCGTTCCTCAATGAGTTCTAGCCGGGGAGTGATCCATTCACAAGCGAGCGCCTCTTGCTGCATGTACCATGACAGGCACAAGCTATAGGCTTTTTCGTATGCTTCGCGAACTAGAGCCCCGTCGGGTAGCACCATTGTTGCAGCTCGTTGAGCCTCCTCGCTCATCTCAACGCCCTCGCAAAGGCCGGGGAGTAGCAAGATGCTGTGCAGTTCGAGTAGCACGATCGTGTCAGCGAGAAAGGTGAGAGCATCCCCACCAGCGAGTACTTCGTTGTAGAAGCTTCGCGTTGGTTCAAGCATTTCACTTTCCCTTGCAGGGGTATTGCTGTTCCCTGATACCTGCAGAATGGCGAGCGAGAACGTTTGGAACGTTTCAAACAGCCATCGGTGATAGCTGTGCTCCTTTCTTGCATCGAAGCCGGACTCCGGGATACGGCACAGTGGCCTCCCCATGAAGTTTTCGGCCTCAAAGAGTCGAGAGAGTAGCGTTCCCACCTTGCCGTCGGTCGTGGCTTTATGCAGAGCCATGTACCACAGATGCCCGGCACCGTGGTAGCTGGCGTTGAAGAGAAACCGCGGGTCGTAGAGCAGGTGGCCATTCTCGGGCTTACCGAGTTGAGCCAGGATTGAGGCACAGTGGCCGCGGTCCTTAGTGCTCAGTCGGCTGCCCTTTTTGGCGGCCTCAGGCAGTGCGTTGCTCACCTGGGTGAACTGGTCGGGGGTAAGCTCAGGGAGCAAACCAATGTTGTTGCGAACGGCGATTAGCAAACTGTGCAAATCCATTTGAATCCCTCGAAATGTCGAATGTCGCGTCAAACCTCATCCATAAGGAGAGCGTAACGTGCGAGCATACTAACAGAATTCTCAGAAAAGTCTAGGGTCTGCCAGGTTTGATTCGAAAAATCGGGGCAATAATTGGCTCTGTGAAAAACTGTTGACACTGACATTTTCTCCTGGTACAGTAACTTTTGCACGTGTCGTACTGCTCTCAGCACCAGAGTAAACGATAAGCCCGACTGACCACTACGACGCACGAGCGCACGCAACCTTGGCAACAAACTGTATCTGAACGATTTGCCACTGAGCACTGCAGCTCTTTTTTGTAGGAATAAACGGGGGAGGCTTTTGCTTCTCACGTCCTACAAATCGAGCGGTAGTGCCCAGGTGTAAATCTGGGAGCATTGAAACTGACAGTTTCTGCCAGATTAACAATCAGAGTGAAAGGTAATGGTAAATTGCAATTGCATTTTTGATCGCATGGAACCAACTTGGATCTGTTTTTTCAGATACATTAGGTTACATGTTTTATACATGAAGAGTAGAAGTTACTTGTCATGCATTGGAGAAAGGTACGTTACGAGCACATGGTGGATGCCTTGACTTGTTCTGCCGAAGAAAGTCGTGTAAGCCTGCGATAAGCCTCGGGGAGCTGGCAATAAAGCTTTGATCCGGGGATGACTGAATGGGGTAACCCATCGCTTCGAGCGATACGCTACGGTGCAAATCCGTAGCGATGGTAAGCCTGGGAACTGAAACATCTAAGTACCAGGAGGAAAAGAAATCAACGAGATTCCGTTAGTAGTGGCGAGCGAACGCGGAAAAGCCCAAACCGCATCTTTATTGATAGCGGGGTTGTAGGACCTTACGGAGATATCTCGAACAGTTACAAAATTCCTATATAGATGAATGCGCCTGGAAAGGACAGCTAGAAAGGGTGAAAGCCCCGTAATCGAAATATAAGGAATCTGTTTGGTAAGGCACCTGAGTACCATCGGACACGTGAAATCCGTTGGGAATCTAGGGGGATCACCCTCTAAGGCTAAATACAGAACAAGATCGATAGTGAACAAGTACCGTGAGGGAAAGGTGAAAAGCACCCCTGTTAGGGGAGTGAAATAGTACTGAAACCATGTTTGCTTCCGAGAGGTAGGAGCCGGGCTTAGGCCTGGTGACTGCGTGCCTTTTGCAAAATGCGCCAACGAGTTCGTTTGTACGGGCAAGGCTAAGGAGTAAGATCTGGAGCCGGAGCGAAAGCGAGTCCGAAATGGGCGATGTAGTCCGTACAACTAGACCCGAAACCGGGTGAGCTTGCCATGGGCAGGGTGAACGCTATGTAAAAGTAGCGGGAGGCCCGAACTCAGCAGCTATGCAAAGCTGCGGGATGACCTGTGGTAAGGGGTAACATGCCTATCGAACCCGGAGATAGCTGGTTCTCCTCGAAATATATTTAGGTATAGCCGGTACTGCTTCTGGTAGAGGTAGAGATACTGAATGGGTCGCTGGGGAGCAATCTCTGGCATCCAACCAAACTCCGAATTCTATCCAGCTATGAGGTACCGAGTCAGAACGCGGGGGCTAAGCTCCGCGCTCAAAAGGGAAAGAGCCCAGACCGCCGTCTAAGGTCCCTAAATTTACACTCAGTGGGAAAGGTTGTGTGATTCCCAAAACAGTCAGTCTGTTGGCTTAGAAGCAGCCATCAGTTAAAGAGTGCGTAACAGCTCACTGATCTAATTAAGGAGTCATGCGCCGAAAATATAACGGGGCTCAAGTGTAGTACCGAAGACGCGGATGTGCATAGCAGCGATGCTATGCACGTGGTAGAGGAGCGTTCTAGCAGCGGTGAAGCGAAGGGGGAACCCGACGTGGAGCGGCTAGAAGTGAGAATGTTGGCATGAGTAACGAATTAGGAAGGTGAAAAACCTTCCCACCGCATACCCAAGGTTTCCAGGGCAACGGTAATCGTCCCTGGGTTAGTCGGTCCTAAGGCATAGCCGAATGGTGAAGTCGATGGACATCAGGTTAATATTCCTGAACTTTTGTACGTATACCAGTTCTGACGCATTCTCAAGCGTACACCATGCTATGGATATGTATGGTGTGGGGGAGAGGGTGACTAGAAAAGGAACTGGCTCTAGCGTGCGAAATCCGTACCGCAAACCGACCCAGGTGGGTGAGTCGAGTAGACTAAGGTGATCGAGAGAAGCCTCGTGAAGGAACTCGGCAAAACAACGGCCGTAACTTCGGGATAAGGCCTGGCTGTAGCAATACAGCCCACAGTAAAAGCGTTCAAACGACTGTTTAGCAAAAACTTAGCTCCCTGCGAACTCGTAAGAGGATGTATAGGGGGTGATGCCTGCCCAATGCCGGAAGGTCAAGAGGAGTGCTGAGATTATTTCAGGGCACGAATTTAAGCCCCGGTGAATGGCGGCGGTAACTATAACCGTCCTATGGTAGCGAAATTCCTTGTCAGGTAAGTTCTGACCCGCACGAATGGCATAACGGTTTTGAACACTGTCTCCACGAGGTCCTCGGTGAAATTCCAATAGCGGTCAAGATGCCGTTTACCTGCAGAAAGACGGTAAGACCCCGTGGAGCTTTACTGTAATCTGGCATTGTATCAGCTGCGTCACTGCGTAGCATAAGAGGGAGTCTATGAAGCGTTGCCTTCGGGTGATGTGGAGACACAATATGAAATACCTCTCTTTGTCATGGTTGATACTCACTTGAGATAACGACTCAAGGACCGTGCTTGATGGACAGTTTAACTGGGGCGGTTGCCTCCTAAATGGTAACGGAGGCGTACAAAGGTTGACTTAGCCAGGATGGAAATCTGGCCTCAAAGTGTAAGAGCACAAGTCAGCTTGACTGTAAGGGCTACAACCCGAGCAGATACGAAAGTAGGTTCTAGTGAACCGACTGGTTCTTGTGAGAGTCCAGTCGATCAACGGATAAAAGCTACCCCGGGGATAACAGGCTGATTTCGCCCAAGCGTCCACAGCGACGGCGAAGTTTGGCACCTAAACTAAACATTGGGGTGCAAGAGAAGTGATTCTCTTCCAAAAAATCGGCTTATAACGGTGAAATCCGACTGTAGCCTAAGATAGACGTGGATAAAACGCTATCGAGGTTACAAGGACAATACCGTGGGAAGTCTATGTCAATCCAGTTCTTTCATTTTCAACAGGATTTTTTCCTGAACAAAAATTTAAGAGCGTTATTACGATTGTCTATGACCCCGTATCGACTTACTCGAAAGAGTAGAGTGTTGTTTGTAAAAACAATGCTAACATGCCGACTCTTGTCACAAACACTCACGAACATGGCTGAAATACTCGCAAGTATTTCGTACACGGCCTACATTCGGAGGACAAGATGAAGATATAGTCAGTGCCATACGTAATTATGGGTTTTTGCGATGTCGGCTCGTCGCATCCTGGGGCTGGAGAAGGTCCCAAGGGTTTGGCTGTTCGCCAATTAAAG
>CALBLZ010000217.1 GCA_937895715.1 uncultured Candidatus Berkelbacteria bacterium | reverse complement strand
CATTTCTCTCTGTGCCTGGACCATGGAGGCGATTGGGTTTGCCGTTGCCTTTGCGGCGCTCGGCATAGATGCTGGGTACCAGGTGGCATTCTTCACCTTTGCGTTTTCTACCCTAGTTGGGGCACTCGCCTTGTTGCCCGGTGGCCTAGGACTGACAGAAGGCACCATGACGGGGCTTCTACTTGTGGTGAATGTTGCAAAATCTCCAGCTGCAGCAGCAACGTTACTTACCCGTGTAGCTACACTCTGGTTTGGTATTGTGCTTGGGCTTATTGCTACAGCCATGCTTGAACGTGACGGATTGAAAAAGCCAAAGAAACTAGATACGATCGCGAACGGGTAAGAGAGATGAAGAACACTGATTGGATCAGCAAGATCCCCCGAGCAGAAACCGTCATTCTGGCCTTGGGGTGCACCCTAAAGCCAGATCCTCCACACGATCCATCGTCAAGTACGATGGCATCTACAAAAAAAGCTGTCGAAGTGCAGCAACGACTTACACAGCCGACCCCGATTATTTTTGTGGGTAGTGGCTATCGACAGGCAGGGCGTTGGGGCAACGGTGAGTCTAAGTTTATGGTTCGCGAAGCGCGACACCTACATCCTGCAGGCAGTTACTACGAAGAGCCCTACAGCTTTTCCACCCCAGGAAACGCTGAGGCAATCGCTGCCTACCTCCTGCGCAACCCACAAGTGCACACTGCGTATCTGGTTTCGGACCCGATTCATAGTTGGCGCGCTTGGTTCACCTTTGTGCTCGTGCTCTGGTTTGCGGGAGTGCGCAGGGTGAAGCTCATTAGGACCCCGGGCGACATGCCTAAGACCTTCAATGGGGATAAGTGGTTCATCCGCAACAAGTTCATCTGGGTGCTCTGGAACTGGGTGATCGCCCCGGTTGCCACCCCAATCCACATAGCCAAGATGCTTATTCGAGAGCATCCGCTCGACGTGCCCCCGCTTAGCAAGTAGCTTGGCGGGGTCATTTTTATGCTTTGCTCAGGTTGGTTGTTTTGGTATAGTGAGGGTATGTCTGAACACACATCCACCCCCGCAAAAACAAAGAATAAAGAGCTGATTCTCGTCACCGGCGGAGCCGGATTCCTTGGTATAAACCTTGTTCGGTTCTTGCTTGCCAAAGGCTACGATGTTCGCGTTATCGACCTTCTCGAGTTCACGTATCCCGAGGCCGATAAAGTAGATCATATTGTAGGCGATGTCCGCGACCGTGAGCAGCTAGAAGAGGTAATGAAGGGCGTTGATTTTGTTGTGCACTGCGCCATGGCACTCCCGCTGTACCCGGCAGAAGACATTTACACCACCGGTATTAACGGCACACGTAACGTGGTTCAGCTAGCAAACAAGCTCAAGATTAAACGCGTTGTGCACATTTCTTCTACTGCAGTGTACGGCATCCCTGACCACCACCCTCTCATCGAAGGCGACGTGCTCGACGGAGTTGGCCCATACGGAAAAGCCAAAGTGCAAGCCGAGTTCGAGTGTCTGCAAGAGCGCGCCAAGGGTCTCTGTGTACCAATCATTCGTCCAAAGTCGTTCGTTGGACCAGAGCGTTTGGGTGTGTTTGCGCTTTTCTACGACTGGGCCGCCGACAAGCACGGGTTCCCAATGATTGGAAACGGTCACAACCGCTACCAGCTACTCGATGTTGAAGATTTGTGCGATGCAATTTGGCGCTGTATGTGGGTAGACGAGGCCAAGGCAAACGACACCTTCAATATTGGTGCAGCAGAGTTTACCACCATGCGCGAAGACTACCAAGCAGTGCTCGACGAGGCAGGTTTCGGTAAAAAAGTGAAAGGAACACCAGCCTTTGTGGTTATCGGTACCCTTCGTCTGTTAGAGCGCATGAAGCTCTCTCCGCTCTATAAGTGGGTGTACGAGACGGCTTCTAAGGACTCCTTTGTAAGTATCGAAAAGGCCACAGAGCAGCTCGACTGGAAACCAAAATACTCAAACAAAGATGCGATGGTGCGCAACTATCGTTGGTTTATCGAAAATCGTAGTAAGCTCACTGGCGAAGATGGGGTAACGCACCGACTACCATGGAAGCAGGGTGCGATTGGTCTCGCCAAGATGTTCTTCTAACACGCAACTGTGGGGGCATTCATACTCGGGTGGGAAAGGCTGAAGAACAAGCTGCCGCTTGTTACTTTCTACGCAGCTGCAGCACTTTTTGTCTACACCGTACTCAATAACGCTTGGGTAGCAGACGATGCGTTCATTAGCATGCGCCATGCCCAAAATCTGGTACTGGGTAATGGCCTAACATTTAACCCTGGAGAGCGGGTTCAAGGATTTACTAATCCACTCTGGACGCTCGTTCTTGCTGGCGCGCGTGTATTTACGGAAGATTTGTTGCTGTTCTCTTTTGCTGCGGCTGGCCTAATTGCTATTGCTCTCGTACTGCTCCTGCGAAGGTACAGTACTTCGTTGTATGCAGGGGCCGGTGTACTTCTTTTCATGAGCATCTCCAAAGCCTTTGTGGAGTACAGCTCTTCTGGACTCGAGAATGCACTTGCTCACCTCCTAATCTGTTGTTTCGTGCTAACTGCCTGTGCCAAACACTCTCTCCCAAAGCTCGGCAGTGGCTCATTGAGGCGCTACACACTTCTCAGCGTTTTGGCAGGATTAGTGATAGTTAATCGCTTTGATCACGCCTTGCTGGTTCTGCCGCTATGGTGCTTTGAAACGGTTCAACTAGGCTGGCGAAAAGCATGGAAACCGGCGCTCATTGGGTTTTCACCATTGATTGCTTGGTGTGTGTTTGCGGTGGTGTACTATGGGTTTTTATTCCCAAATACCTACTACGCCAAGCTGTCGGCAGGTTTCGACTCAGCCTGGTATTGGGAACGCGGTCTACACTACCTTCGTAATTCACTCGACTGGGATCCAATAACGCTCGTTATGATCTTGAGCGTTACGCTCTGGGCATGGCTTGCACGGAGTAAGCGCGAGTCGGTGCTTATGCTTGGTGCGGTGCTCTACGTTCTGTATGTTGTAAAAATCGGCGGGGACTTTATGTCAGGTCGCTTTTTTTCGACACCGTTCATACTTGCCCTTCTAGTGGGAGCTCAGCTGGTGGTGCACCAGGTGAAAAGCGCGCGTGAGGCAGCGCTCGGCGGGATGATTCCGCTCTTGCTGGTTGGGTTTATTGTTGCTCCATTCAACCCCGTTATACGTCCGCTCTACAACGAAAAGCGTCCACCTATCCCCAACTATGAGCCGGCTGTAGCAACGGCAGACGAGGCGCTTTACTACTGCCCGATGACCTGTCTGATGAATAAACAGTTCCACGAGAGCTTTTGGAAAAGAGATCGAGAGCGCGCGTATGTTGAAAACCTAAGTCCATTAGAGATGCCCGTTGTGCTTACCGGCGGTGTGGGGATGGTTAGTTACTATAATCCCCAGACTCGATTTGTAGATGTATTTGCACTTGGGGATGCCCTGCTCGCGCGCCTTCCGCACGACTTCGCGTTACAAGAGCGCGATTTCCGCATTGGCCATATCGGCCGGAAAGTTCCTGCCGGTTACTATGCAACACTAGCAACTGGTAAAAATGAGATAGCGTCTCCGTGTATACGACCGCTGTATGATGATCTCCGCGCTGTAATTGCCGGCCCCCTGTTCACAGTCGAACGCTTTGCTGCCTGGAAGCGCTTAACCATTGATAACCGTAACTATGTAGATGCATGCCGTGACCCAATGGGCTTTATGGGATATGAGCATGGCTGGCAATAATTACGTATGACGATCTTTCTTCTTGGAATTCTGCGCATTGGTTTGCTGGTTGGCGTTAGCTTGCTCCTTTTAGGGCTGGCGGGGCTCTCGCTTATTAAGCGTGAACACCAGCCACGTCTACGGCGATACCTTAATGTCGGGTTAGTAGTTGCCACGGTGTTTTCAGCGTTTTTATATGTGAATCTTAGCTACGGCCGGGAGCTCGATAGTAGCCAGGCTTCAACAACTGACAAGTATGTGCACTACCATGAGCAGTACCACTTTTACTTTGGTAGTAAGTACATCAAGAATGTGGGGTACGACAACTTGTACAAAGCAACCTACATTGCCCTGCAAGAGCTCAAGCTTCCATCGCAGCAGGTGATTAGTGTGCGCGATCTGTCCACCTTCAACTTGTACCGAGCGACAGATATAGAGCGTGAACGCGTAGCGATCAAGGAGCGCTTTAGCTCCTCTGAATGGGAAAGTTTTAAGACTGATCTAGCAACATTTCTGTCCGTGCGACAGTTGAATGTGCAGACATTCCTCCAAGACCATGGGAACACTGGCTCACCGGTGTGGGCGGTGCCTGCACATTTCATTACCCGTTTTGCTTCACCGGCAGGTGGCGTGCTGGTAGTTTTGGCCTGCTTCGATCTGCTCTTACTCGCTGTAATGGGGCTGCTTATTGGCCGGAGTTTTGGGTTAGTGAGCGGTGTAGTCGCCTTTGTGATGCTCACTACTGCCCCGTACGTTGGCGACTACTTACTCGGCAGTTTTTTGCGGTTTGATTGGCTGTTTGCCTGTACGCTGGGGTTTGTATTTGCAAAGCAGAAACGTTGGTCGGCAAGCGGTGTGGCGTTTGCCTATGCAGTGCTCAGTAAACTCTTCCCGCTATTTATTGTGATCGCCCTAGGCATAAAGGCGTGCTGGGCTCTGTATCAAAAAGCTAAGCCGCTGGATAGCGCTATTGATCTTCAGCACTACAGAAAATTCTTTACCGGGTTTGTTATTGGGATTCTTGGGTTCTTTGCGTTCACGGTGGTGTATTTTGGCGGGACAGGCCTGTGGACAGGGTACGTTCAGCGCACCGAGGCTACTCTTAGTGAAAAGTTTTACCTGACCAACTACTCATTTAGGATGCCGTTTTTGCAGCTAGTGGATCGAGGGGTTGGCGGCACAATCGAAGATCGATTCATTCCACCGGTAGTGAGTATGAGCAAGCCAGATGTTTCTACCGCTGAATACTCTGGCGTCTGGTGGACTACGCTGCTGCTCATTGGTGGGCTATATGCCTGGCTAATCCGGCGAAGAACAGATCTTCAGGCGCTCTCACTTGGGATCCCCCTCATCTTCTTCTTTTTGGTGGTGAATCCCTACTACTACGGTATGCTTGCGCTGTTTGCTCTCTACTGGCTCCCTGATGTTGCAAAACGCCGCGCCGCCCTTATTGGGGTGATTGCATTACTTATGAGTATTGCGCTGTTCTACTATTTCCAGCACTTCGGGCAGTACTACTTTGGTGGGTACCTGATGAGCTGGGTGTATACGGTGATG
>CALBLZ010000216.1 GCA_937895715.1 uncultured Candidatus Berkelbacteria bacterium | reverse complement strand
GGCGGCCGTAACTATGACGGTCCTAAGGTAGCGAAGTTCCTTGTCGGGTAAGTTCCGACGCGCATGAATAGCGTAATCACTGGATCACTGTCTCCACGACCGACTCGGTGAAATAGTAGTGGCGGTGAAGATACCGCCTACCCGCAGCAAGACGGAAAGACCCCGTGGACCTTTACTATAGGCTCCTATTGACCACGAGCATATTCTGCGTAGCATAGGTGGGAGGCTTTGAAGCCTGGGTTCTGGCCCAGGATTAGCCAAAGGTGAAATACCACCCTGAGTAAGTTTGTGGTCTAACCTCGTTTCCCGTGAATCCGGGCGAGGGACAGTTGGTGTCGGGTAGTTTGACTGGGGCGGTCTCCTCCAAAAGAGTAACGGAGGAGCACAAAGTTCGGCTCAGCACGGATGGAAACCGTGTGTCGAGTGTAAGAGCACAAGCCGGATTTACTGCGAGACCGACGGGTCGAGCAGTTACGAAAGTAGGTTCTAGTGATCCTGCGATCCCGTGTGGAAGGGTCGTAGCTCAACGGATAAAAGGTACCCCGGGGATAACAGGCTGATCGCTCCCGAGCGTCCATAGCGGCGGAGCGGTTTGGCACCTCGATGTCGGCCCATCACATCCTGGGACTGAAGGCGGCCCCAAGGGTTCGGCTGTTCGCCGATTAAAGTGGTACGCGAGCTGGGTTCAGACCGGCGTGAGCCAGGTCGGTCCCTATCTGTTGTGGGCGTCGCAAACTTGACGGGAATCAACCTTAGTACGAGAGGATTGGGTTGGACATACCCCTGGTGATCCAGTTGCACTGCCAAGTGCACCGCTGGGTAGCTACGTATGGCAGGGATAAACGCTGAAAGCATCTAAGCGTGAAGCCCCCCCGAAGATGAGGTTTGCTTGTCGTAAGACGAAAGACCCCTGGAAGACCACCAGGTTGATCGGCCGCGCGTGTACGGGCAGAAATGCCTTCAGCGGAGCGGTACGAACGGTCGAATGTCTGATCACCAACCAGCCGCCGCGATTTGGTCTACCAGTTCTCGCCTCAAAACGAGAACCCGGAACAACCTTCGTGGCAGCGCTTCAAGAGTTCTGTTTGCACGGCTTCGGCTGTGCAGTCCGGTCTCGATTCTTACTGTTTCTCTGTTCTGTCGGATCTTCTTCCATCTTCGCTGTCAGCTGACAGTCCGCCGAAAGGCGAACTGACTCGGTTTGTCGGTGACCACAGGCATTGGGAAACACCTGTTCCCATCTCGAACACAGCAGTTAAGCCAATGCCGCCGATGATACTGCACTGCGGGAAAGTAGGTCATCGCCGACTTTGAGCCCCTTGAGGTAAACCTTGAGGGGCTCTTTTCATTTTTGGATT
>CALBLZ010000214.1 GCA_937895715.1 uncultured Candidatus Berkelbacteria bacterium | reverse complement strand
CCGCGAGTATGTCTTGTCGTATTCTGCTATCCGTTGGTGAATACTCTGAAAAAGCTGGGCACTCGAACACTCAGTTGGCTCACTAAACAAATCAATAACCCAGTGCGTGCCAATCGCATCGAAACTCTCTCGTATCACCGACTAACTTTTAGCCTGCGACTTGATTGTGCTAACTGCAGCATTAAAACCCTTGGGGGTAAGTGACGAACCAGAGATCTTGCCAAGATTTAGATCATCAATCTTTTTGCCAACAACCTGACTCGAGTAGTTTTCAGCAAACTTTATTTGAAATTCTCGGCTCTGTTGGTTTTGTGCGTCCTTGCTTACCGTGGTTGCAGTAACTATCCCGCTCACGAGCGTAAGGCTTACACTAAGTCGCTCCGTTCCTCCTGGAGAATTGTAAACACCTGTTGCCGTGTACGTTCCATCTTTGTACGCGCTCGGTGTAGTTGGTGTAGCTGTTGCAGATCCTTGGGTAGCTGTAGGCACCGCTGTTGCAGTCGCGGTGTCAGCACTAGAATCGAGTGCCTTGTTTTCTTCTGTATCTTGCCCACCCAATAAAGAGACCCCTCCAGCGATGGCAAGTACGATTGCGAGTACCCCAATGGTAATTGCGGTATTGTTTGGTTTGCCTTGACTCATGCAGGTGTGTTAGTGGGTAAGGTGTATATAGAAAATCATCGTACCTAGTATAGACGAAATTTACGTGAAACTATTCTGGCAGAATCCCTGTTACTGCTAACCCAATCACAATCGCTGCACCGAGATAGAGGGCAACCCAGGGAATCAGCTTTAGCATAATATGCCCCTCTTCCCGCTTTGCATCTACGGTAGATACCGCAGCAATCACGTTTGTAAGTGACATCATATTGCCCCCCGTTGCTCCGACAACCTGCAACGCCAAAATGGAGACTGCTGAGTACCCCACTACCTGTGCTGAGTACCCCTGAATTGTGCCAAAGATCACGTTGGAGAGCGTTGTACTCCCTGCAACGAACCCTCCAAGCGCACCAACAAGTGGTGCGTACACGGGCAGCCAGATCGTCTGCATCCTCTCAAAACCATACTCAACCATACTGCTTAGACCTGACGTATTTACTCCACTATTTGCCATCACTTGCATAATGGTTGCCGTGCAAAAAATTATCATTGCTGGGCGCCCGAGACGTAAAAGACCGTCATTAGCAAACCGGGAAACCTCAGAGCGGGGCATTCGGTAGCGCAAGATGTACAGTGCTGCCACTACTAAGAAAATTATCCCCGGATTAAATAAGCGGATTTGATGTACCAAATCCCCTGGAAGGCTGAGAGTAAACTGAGGGAGTACATACTTACCGCCAATCAGCAGTACTACCAGGACAATATACGGAAAGAGTGTTCGCCATATATGGAGCGGATTTTCATTCGGCTCATACGTTTTCGCTCGGTGAAGAACCGGGGGGATGAAAAGACCAAACTTTAGCGGAATTATCGCTAAGACTATTCCCACAATTGCTCCTATAAGCGATGGAAACTCTGGGCCAATTTGCAGCGCGAAGTAGTACGGGATAACAAAAGCAGCGCCACTCCACAGGGCAAATGGCAGCCCTCCACGAAAGTACTCTTCCCAAGACTGTCGCAAGCCTAATGTGAGAGCAGCAAGCAGTAGTGTTGGAACGAATAAGCCAAGGAGTCCTCCAATAAAAATTGTCTGCTGTGCGATTGGCAGTGCAGGGTAGCTACTTAACCCAACGAGAATTGGTGTACCAACTGCGCCAAACGTAACCGGGACACAATTTGCAAGCAGGGCGATCGTCACCGCAAGCACCGGTTTGAGCCCAACATTCACCAGGAGCGGCGCAGTAATGAGCGCCGGTATACCGAACCCGGCCGAACCCTCCAAAAATGCACCAAAGAACCAAGCGAGGAGAATTACCTGTATCCGCGAATCGCTCGAGAGACTGTGCAGATAGTGCTCAATCGAGGAGAGTACCCGCTCGGCACGAATCACCTCCAAAAACACGAGTGCCCCAAAGATTACGACACTTATATCTACCATCGTCAGAATCCCCTTGATCACAGAACCGTTAA
>CALBLZ010000213.1 GCA_937895715.1 uncultured Candidatus Berkelbacteria bacterium | reverse complement strand
ACTTAACCCAACATCTCACGACACGAGCTGACGACAGCCATGCAGCACCTGTGCTCCACCCTCGAAGGACATCCGGTTTCCCGGCTCTGCAGGAGCATGTCAAGCCTTGGTAAGGTTCTGCGCGTTGCGTCGAATTAAACCGCACGCTCCGCCGCTTGTGCGGGCCCCCGTCAATTCCTTTGAGTTTTAGCCTTGCGGCCGTACTCCCCAGGCGGCAGACTTCCCGCGTTGGCTCCGGCACGGAGGGGGTCAACTCCCCCCACGCCTAGTCTGCATCGTTTACTGCGTGGACTACCGGGGTATCTAATCCCGTTCGCTCCCCACGCCTTCGCGCCTCAGCGTCAGGGACGGCCCAGCTGGCCGCCTTCGCCACGGGTGTTCCGCCTGATCTCTACGCATTTCACCACTACACCAGGCATTCCACCAGCCCCTACCGCCCTCAAGCGGTGCAGTCCACGACGACCCTCCCAGGTTGAGCCTGGGGCTTTCACGCCATGCTTACACCGCCGCCTGCGCGCGCTTTACGCCCAGTAACTCCGGACAACGCTCGGACCCTACGTATTACCGCGGCTGCTGGCACGTAGTTAGCCGGTCCTTATTCCTCAGGTACCGTCATTGCTTCTTCCCTGAGAAAAGTGGTTTACACCCCGAAAGGCGTCATCCCACACGCGGCGTTGCTCCGTCAGGCTTTCGCCCATTGCGGAAGATTCCTTGCTGCTGCCTCCCGTAGGAGTCGGGGCCGTGTCTCAGTCCCCGTGTGGCTGGCCGTCCTCTCAGACCAGCTACCGATCATCGCCACGGTAGGCCGTTACCCCACCGTCTAGCTAATCGGCCGCAGGCCCCTCCCAAGGCGAGTCCGAAGACCCTTTCCTCACCAGCCCTCCGACTGGTGACCTCATGCGGAATTACCCGGTGTTTCCACCGGCTATCCCCCACCTCAGGGCAGGTTGCCCACGTGTTCCGCACCCGTCCGCCGCGTAAGTACCCCGAAGGGCACCCCGCTCGACTTGCATGCATTAGGCACGCCGCCAGCGTTGATCCTGAGCCAGGATCAAAC
>CALBLZ010000212.1 GCA_937895715.1 uncultured Candidatus Berkelbacteria bacterium | reverse complement strand
GATTAGTATCGATACGATACTCGTTGAAGAATGGGCATGTTTCTTCAGTAATGTGTGCATAAACCTGGGCGAGGCCAGGGAAGTAGGGGTGAGCGCTTAGGTTTTCTTCTCGCAAATCTCTCCATAAGGGTCTGCCAAGAATCCCCTCCTCCTTGAGAGTGGGGGAGTCCGCTATTCCTACAAAAATGTGTGTTTCAATAAAATTAAAGAGTTCCTCGCCGGCGTATACGGTAAATGAGAGCGTGCCTGCAAACTGTAGATCGGGCTGTAGGCCGGTTTTCTCATAAATATCGCGCTCAGCCGCTTGGTGCAATGTTTCTCCTGCATGACGACGACCCGCTGGAAATCCAATAAAGGTGCGGTAGGGTTCTCGCGCCCGCTCAAAAAGAAGCCACTCACCTTTCTTGTTTTGCAGCGCCACTTCCACAAGAATCTTTTGCTGCGAACGAACCTCTCCAGTGTGTGAACTAATGTTCCCTGCTAACTTGCGTCCGAACTTTCCCAGGGCGTAGCGACCTGGTTCCTGCTGCACCACAAATTCACCCTTAATGAGCTGCCGTAGGTGGTGCGTAAACACATTGCCTTCCACGTCGGTTGGCTTGAGCTCAGCGTAACGACGCGGGCTTTGTGCGAGCAGGAGGTCGAGAACGTGCTGCTGAATCGTATGCATACCACCAGCATAGCCGGCAGAAGCGCTATGTCGAGTCGAGAAGTTCTCGACTAGATTGCGCGGTACTAGGGCGTGTATCACTGAGTTGTCTACGTAGACGAGGTGAAACGAATGCGAAACTTTCCACAACGAAACATCGGCGTCACTGGCTTTATGTCGGTGCATGAACTCAACCATGTGCAGTCAGTTTTTGCTGAACTGTGCACGTTCCACCAGGCAACACCGCGCTTGATGGCTGGCATTTTGGTTTCGGCTAAGACGGTACAGGGAATCACCAACAAGTACCCGATGCGCTACCCCAAGCCCGAGGTACTTCCTCAGTTGTTTGCAGTGGCATCGGGCGAGCACACGCTCAACCTTGCGCA
>CALBLZ010000211.1 GCA_937895715.1 uncultured Candidatus Berkelbacteria bacterium | reverse complement strand
CTGCACTAAGTACGATGCATCGAATTTTGGCCATGCTGCCTGACACGCAAAGCCTTCGCCGCCTGCCCACTCCCATAACTCTTCTGCAATAAACGGCATGATCGGAGAGAATAGAACGGCAAAGGTTTTGTACGTATCCCTTGAGACCGCTGAGAGGGCAGAGAAACCATTCGCAGCCTCCATTAATGCTGAGATAACTGTATTGAACTCATTAGCCTCCAGGCGCCCTGTAACGGCAGCAATAGTACTGTGCAGAATTCGCAGCTCTTCCTGGGAAGCAACTGCATCGGTAACCTTTTCGTTAAGGCGCCACGTTTTCTCTAAGAACCGACGGACCCCAACTATCCCGGTAGTGGACCACGGCTTCTCTTGTTCGAATGGCCCCATGAAGAGTTCATACGCACGCAGAGCGTCTGCACCAAACTCAGCAATAATGTCATCGGGACTTATCACGTTGCCCCGTGACTTCGACATCTTTTGGTGGTCAGGACCAAGAATCATTCCTTGGTTTACCAACTTGTTGAAGGGCTCATTAAAGGGAACCAACCCCTCGTCGAACAGCACCTTGGTAAAAAAGCGCGCATAGAGCAGGTGGAGAACGGCGTGTTCAGCACCACCAATGTAGGTATCAACCGGCATCCAGGTTGCGACTGCTTCAGGGTCGAAGGCTGCTTTCTTGTAGTGCGGGTTACAGAAACGCAAGAAGTACCAGCTGGAACACACGAATGTGTCGAGCGTATCAGCTTCGCGCTGCCATACTTCTCCTGTTTTGGGATCGGTATACTCACGCCAGGCAGCTGCATGTAAGAGAGGGGATTCGCCAGTCGGTTTGAACTCAACGTTCATCGGAAGCACCACCGGCAGCTCCTCATCAGGGATCAGATGCTCGTTTCCTTTGGAATCATAGGCAATCGGAATTGGCGCCCCCCAAAAGCGCTGACGCGAAACTAGCCAGTCTCGCAGGCGGTAGGTGATCGTTTTTTCTGCGCCTATATGGGTGAGAAGATCCTCGAGAGCACCACTAACACCACGACCAGAAAACTCACCAGAATTCACTAGCTGATCATCATCTGAAATAACAGTAACTATTTGCAGGTCAAACGCTTTGGCAAACTCTGCATCACGTTCATCGTGGCCTGGAACACCCATCACTGCACCAGTGCCGTAACTTGCAACGATGTAGTCAGCAACCCAGATTGGAATTTTTGCACCGTTTGCAGGATTAACTGCGTACGCACCAGTTGGAACTCCAGTTTTCTTTTTCTCAAGGTGAAGACGCTCTAACTCACTCTTGCCTGCCGCTTGCTCGAGGTACTTTTCTACGCGCTCCTTGTGATCAGGCTGTGTAATAGACGGCACCAACTCATGTTCTGGCGCCAGCACAAGGTAGGTAACACCGTAAATGGTATCCGGACGAGTGGTAAACACCTGGATCTTCTGGTCAGTTCCCTCAACATCAAACCAAACGTTTGCCCCTTCAGAGCGACCAATCCAGTTTTGCTGCATCAACTTGATCTTTTCTGGCCAATCAATGGTATCGAGATCGTTTAAGAGACGTTCAGCGTAATCGGTGATCTTAAAGTACCACTGGCGCAACTTGCGCTGGGTGACCTTGTTTGAACAGCGCTCACAGGTGCCGCCCACTACCTGCTCATTTGCTAGCACCGTTTGGCAAGAAGGGCACCAGTTAACCAGGCCATCCTTACGATAGGCGAGGCCTCGTTCATACAGAAAAGAAAAGAACCACTGCGTCCAACGGTAGTACTCAGGGGAGGAAGCTGCAATTTCACGATCCCAATCGTAACTAAGCGCAACCTTAGAGATCTGCTTTTTGAAGGTAGTAATGCTTTTCTCTGTGGAGATAGCAGGATGCACACCTGTTTTTATTGCAAAGTTTTCTGCAGGCAAACCAAAAGAATCCCACCCCATTGGATGCAGTACTTTTTTACCCTGCAAGCGCGCATATCGAGCCAGCACATCAGAGCCTACGTAGCCGAAGATATGGCCCACGTGGATTCCTGAACCAGACGGGTAGGGGAACATGTCCAAAATAAAGGATGTGGCATCACCCTTGGTTGCGTCTGGGGTGGCATAGACATTTGCTTCTTCCCAGCGCTTGGTCCATTTCACCTCTATTTCAGCCGGGTTGTAGGATGCTAAGGGCGTCTTTTTCATGCAGTAACTATAGCAAAAGAATGACCAGACGTAACCTGTACACACCCACCCTCTCCCTTCGCACACTTCAGGTTCTCTGCCTCCTTCAGCACCTCGCTGTGCGTCGCAGTGTGTACCTCATGCACATTCGGACCGAACTAAGCATTGCTTACCCATATATTTCTTGGGTTCGGTCAACCCTCTACCAACTTGTTGCTGACCTGGTTCGTGCCGGCATGATCCATAAAACCTTGTTGATAGTAGAACACCGAAATACCAGACAGATTGTGAGCCTCACTACTGGGGGATATTCACTGCTACACCAACAAAAACTGTGGTGGAAGGTAACTGGCCCACAAGCAGTACGTGAGCAGCAGTATGTGTACCATGCCTCAGCTGAGGTACACCGACTCTACCGCCAGGCGATACCCGATGCCATAGATTGACTGTAGCCGGAGCCCCGCCTCGTTTGGTAAGCGGCCTCGGAGCCGATGGATTGTAGCATCCAGCGCATTGGCTGATTCTGGGGTTTCGCCACCCCAGATTGCCTCGCTAAGCTGTAACCTGCTTACCGGCTGCCCGACGTTGCGGGCCAGGGTGAGGAGCGCTCGGAATTGCTGACTACTCAGCGTGAGCTGAGCGCCACTAAACCACGCAGTCATATTCGACATGTCAAAACTGAACCCAGCATAGTGCACGCGCTGCTGGTGGCGGTAGCGCGTTGCTCCAAGATCGTGAATTACCTGGAGATGTGAGAATGGAGCGATGTAATACTGATGTACACCGAGCTGCATTGCACGAACCCGTCGCAAACCTGACTGCTCGCCCGATACTACGTAGAGCGGAACACTTACTGCTTGAGCAATTTGGCACAGTGGAGGTATCTCAAGCGAGCCCACAGTAGACAGAATAGCAACCGCAGGTTCTTGCTCAAGCAGCTCGCGCACATGCGCCAAACTGCTGGCAACAATAGAAACCACGCCAACTTTGCTCAGGCTGGCAATGAGTGACTCAAGCGCGTGCGCCGGGTCATATAGTACGAGAATCATGCGGGCTCCATGCAGAGAGCATACTGCAGCGAGCGTTAACCGGAAATTAACTTCGTCGTGAGTACTGGCCCAAGAAAGCCATGCTCAAGAAGAGCCCA
>CALBLZ010000210.1 GCA_937895715.1 uncultured Candidatus Berkelbacteria bacterium | reverse complement strand
TTCGCTACCTTAGGACCGTTATAGTTACGGCCGCCGTTCACCGGGGCTTCAATTCAGAGCTTGCACCCCTCCTCTTAACCTTCCGGCACTGGGCAGGTGTCAGCCCCTATACGTCCGCTTTCGCGTTCGCAGAGACATGTGTTTTTGGTAAACAGTCGATGGAGCCCTTTCACTGCGACTAGCTCTCACTAGCGCCCCTTCTCCCGAAGTTACGGGGCTTTTTTGCCTAGTTCCTTAACGAAGGTTCTCTCGTTCGCCTTAGTATCCTCAACTCATCTACCTGTGTCGGTTTGTGGTACGGTCAATTGATTCGTTCTCCACATGCTTTTCTTGGCTCTAGGTCCCTGTCACTTCTTGCCCGAAGGCACGGCTTCACGGGTGTTACCCGCTTACCACCATCATCCACTAGATGGCTGACTCTTCCCAAAGCGTCATGCTTTGCCCTCAATTGGTACTGGAATATTAACCAGTTGTCCATCACCTACGCCTTTCAGCCTCGGCTTAGGACCGACTAACCCGACGCGGACTGACCTTCCGTCGGAAACCTTAGATTTTCGGCGAAGATGGTTCTCACATCTTTCTCGCTACTCATGCCTGCATTCTCACTCGCATACGCTCCAACACCGGTTCCCCGATATCTTCTCCGCATATGCGACGCTCCCCTACCATAGTTTTCACTATCCCTAGCTTCGGTGGCGTGTTTTAGCCCCGTTACATTTTCCGCGCAACCACGTTTGACTAGTGAGCTGTTACGCACTCTTTAAAGGGTGGCTGCTTCTAAGCCAACCTCCTAGCTGTCTAAACATAGTCACATCGTTTCCCACTTAACACGCACTTCAGGACCTTAGCTGTGGGTCTGGGTTCTTTCCCTCTCGACTGCGAAACTCATCTCACGCAGCCCGACTGCATAACTTACAGTGTCTGGCATTCAGAGTTTGGTTGGGTTCGGTAGCCTTAACAGCCCCTAGCCCATCCAGTGCTTTACCTCCAGCACTTACGTTACACGCTAGCCCTAAAGCTATTTCGGGGAGAACAAGCTATCTCCGGGTTCGTTTGGCATATCACCCCTACACACAGGTCATCCCCCAATTTTGCAACATTGGTGAGTTCGAGCCTCCACTTGATGTTACTCAAGCTTCACTCTGCCCATGCGTAGCTCACTCCGGTTTCGTGTCTAATACTAGCCACTCGTCGCCCTTTTCAGACTCGCTTTCGCTTCGCCTTCGACTGTTTCTGTCTTAAGCTCGCCACTAGTATTAACTCGCAGGCTCATTCTCCAAAAGGCACGCCATCAGGATTGCTCCCTCTGACTGGTTGTAAGCACACGGTTTCAGATTCTATTTCACTCCCCTCGACGGGGTTCTTTTCACCTTTCCCTCACGGTACTTTTGCACTATCGGTCATCAAGTGTATTTAGGTTTGGACGGTGGACCGCCCAGCTTCCCACAGAGTTAGCGTGCTCCGTGGTACTCAGGATACTCCTCACATGTTCGCTCTACGTTTACGGGACTATCACCCTCTTCGGTTGGCTTTCCCACGCCATTCTACTTCCTCTCCCATGCTAAATGGAGTCCTACAACCCCGATGGACACGTCCATCGGTTTGACCTTCTCCGCTTTCGCTCGCCACTACTCGCAGAATTATCTCTTTTCCTCGGGTTACTTAGATGTTTCAGTTCGCCCGGTTCCCTTCCTCTCGGATATCAGGGTCTTCCCCTGATGGGTTTCCCCATTCGGACATTCTTGGCTATCACGGCTGCACACGCCTCACCAAGACTTCTCGCAGTGTACCACGTCCTTCTTCGGCACTTGACACCAAGGCATCCACCGTGTGCCCTTATTCGCTTCCGTCTCTCTCGTTCATACGAGGAGACTGATACTCGCCTATCTAATCTTTCGGTAGATTTGTTTTGGTTCGTTCGCTTTT